>JBGQHD010000059.1:0-11660 GCA_041497795.1 Planctomycetia bacterium | reverse complement strand
TAGTCCATGGCACCGACGAAGACGCAGGCCGGCTCGGGCGGGGGAGGGTTGGCCGGCGGCGCGAAGTACTCTAAATCGACGCCGTTGCCGACGGCATGCACCGCGCCGTCGCCGCAGACTCGGCGGTACAAGTCGGCCTCGGCCTGGCTGACCAGCGTGATGGCATCCACCGAGCCCACTAAGCCGCGCTCCAGGCGTCGCAGGCGGCGTCCCTCGATCCGGTAGAGCCAGCTCTTGGGGCCCCGCCCGGCGGCCGCGTATTGCAGCCACTTCTCGCTGTCCACGTCCACGAGGTCCACGACCTTGCGCGTGGCTTGCAGTTCGGGCAAGCGGAGAAATTGGGACATGCTCGAGGCGGAACACAGCACGGCGTCAAATGACACGTCACGCACCCACTCGCGGATGACCGCGCGGAGGCGCGAGGATGCAAACGCGCCCTCAGTGACCGTCCGCCCGGTGGCGAAGCAGCAAGCTGCTTTTGCCCAACGGCCCCAACGGCGTAAGGGCACGACCTCCAACCGTCGGCAATATCGCCGCAGCTCGGCCAAGTGGGCAGGACTCACCGGTTCGTCGGCCAGCGTGGCGACCGACATGTCGGCGTGTTGGGACAGGAAGCGAAGAACGTGGAACGCCCGGATACGGTCGCCTTTGTCCGGCGGGTAAGGAAAGCGGTGCACGAGGTAGAGCACCTGCGGGCGACGAACCGAGGAATCGAGACCCCTAGGCTGCACGGTAAGAATCTGTTTGAGAGAACTCGTTTGGATCGCAGGCCCGGCTTAGCGCGGCTTGATCGGTAGCCTACGCGATCGACGGTGACTCGTGTGATGTCCGTTCGAGACGGTCTTGGCATGCCCATTGACGTTGCCGTGTCCGTTCACCGCAGGCAACGCGGCGTGCACGACGAGGCTTTTGTAGCTATCGTCCTGCTGCTGCGGCGCGGTTTTTGGGAGCGTGACTTCGCGCCGCAGGCCGAAGAGCTGCATCGCCCGCTCCCCGGGCAACCCGCATAGGCGCACCAGCGTGCACAGGAACATCCGCACGTCCAAGGAAAGACTTGCGCTTCTGACGTATTCCAGGTCCAGCACCAGCTTGCGACGAACGCTGTCCAGGTCGGTGTCGGGCGGCAGGTTGATCTGGGCCAGCCCGGTGATTCCGGGGCGCACCGTGATCCGGCCGAGATAACCATCGATCGCCTTGGCAAGGGCCTCCACAAACTCGGGGCGTTCGGGGCGCGGGCCAATCAGCGACATGTCGCCTTTGAGCACGTTGAACAACTGGGGCAGCTCGTCGAGATGGAGCTTGCGGAAAATCCGTCCGACGAGAGTGATGCGGGGATCGCCCGGCTGCGTCCACACCGCGCCGGAGCGAGCCTCGGCGTCGGCGACCATCGTGCGAATTTTGTACATGGTGAAGATCTTGCCCCCCAGGCCTACGCGCACTTGCCGGTAGATGGCTGTTCCGCGGGAGGTTAACCGCACGACGAGGATCAAAATCAGGATCAGCGGAACGCCCGGCACGAGCAGAACCGCAGCCGCGAGCCGGTCCACTGCGCCCTTCCAGCGAAAGTAACCGGCCATGCGAAGGTCTGTTGGCGGGGCCGGGTTGTGGGCGTTGGGCGTGCCATTGGCGGCGGGCCGCAGCGCCGTTGATTCTTGCTGCCCTGTGCCATGGTGGGCTGCCTCATGGTGGGCTGCATCGTGGTGCCCATTGGTGTGGGCGCCGTTAGCTGTGTGATTCAAGCCGCTAACCATAGGTCGAGGCCCCGGTGCAAGAGAGGACGCAAGATCGCTTCGGGCAAATCGGTTGCCGACCGTCGTGGGGTTACCAGATCCATCGCTCCACGACGCGATTGAGCCATGAGGTCCCCGCCGTCGGCCGCAGTGAGTCGGCCGAGGCCTCGGACGACGGCTGCTTGGCTGGGGACGATCGGAGGCCGCTGAGGACGGGCAAGAAGTCGGCGACGAACTCTCTGCCGGCATCGCCTTTGCCGTCGGCGCGACGTGACGGGTTCGCGTCTGCGGAAACCTGAATCTTGTACAACATCGGTTCGCGGCCCAGTTCCAGCCGCGGCAAATCGGGGGCTTCGAAACCACCGCTTCGAGCCCAACCATAGTACACGACGACTTGTCTTCCCGAATTCCCGACGGCGAACGTGGAGCGGAACAGTTCATCTGTGGGCGATTGGCCAGTGCCGAACTCCACCCGCTCCTTATCTGCCACGATCTGATACCCTTGCCCATCCATGCAGACTTCCGGCCGATGGGCGACGAGCGGCCCCGGCGGACCGACGAGCAGAACGACGTTCACCGAGTCGCCCTTTAGGTTTTTGTACGTGCGGCAGAAATGGCCTCGGCAGTCAAGGGTCTCCACGACGCGTGTCGAGAATTGCGACTCCGATGTCATCTGCCAGTCCCCAACCTCTCTCGGAACCTGCTCCAGTCGCTGCACGCCATCAGCGAGCATGCGCTCCTGCTCGGCGCGAAAAGCGCGGCGGCCCACCAACATCTCCGAGCCGATCGTTGTCGCCGCAACGGAGAGTACGGCCAGGAGGAGTCTCAACAGTCGCATCGCAGGTTTTTGTCGGAATCTAGAATGGGAGCCGGCCCTAGGAGTTCTTCGGGGCCGTCTTGGCCAGGTCTGCTTCCAGTTTCGCCAGGAACTGCCGTTCGTTCGGGGTCAGGATTTCCTCACGCAGACGAAGTTCTTTGGCCTGGGTCAAGCTCCGCCGCGCGCCCTCGAGGTCGCCCGAGCGATGCTGAGCAACGGCTAGGTGAAATAGGTAACGACGGTTGGTCTTTTGCTTCGCGACAACCCCATGCAACATGTCGCTAGCTTCCTTGGCTTGGCCGGCGTTGAGCAGCACCAAACCTAGCGAATCCTTCAGCTCCCACGACGTCGGCACCTGCTCAATGGCTTGGTTCATGAGTTGGATCGCCTGGGCCCGGCGGGACGGCTCTTCGGAGAGCACTAACGCCAAGTTGTTCAAGACGGCCGGATCATTGGCCTTCACTTCCATCAGTCGGCGATAGAGAGCTTCGGCCTCGGTCTGGCGGCCCTGCACGTGCCGCAGCGCGCCCACGGCAAACAGCAACGCGCGGTCCCGAGGGTTCTTCTGCAGGGCCTCAGCGATTTGCCGCTCGGCGGCGGTCAGGTCGTCGGCGTTCGGGGCCTGACTGTCTCGGGGCGGCTCCGCCCTCCCCGTGGCGGCCGCCAGGATGCCTGCCAGCACGGCGCTCCCTGCCGCCGACGAGTCGTTGGCACTGTGTTTCAAGCACAGACGGACAGCGTCGGCGTAACGGCCTTTTTGGTCCAGCCAGGCTGCGTAGAGGCGATACGGATGTTCCAAGAGGCGCTTCTCGATCAACTCGTCAAACACCCTTTCGACGCGCGACTCCAAACCCAGCTCGTCGTAGAGCGTGATGGTGTTCAGCAACACTCGCGCCTTCTGCGGTGCGTCTTTCGCGCCCTCCAGGTTGGTTCGGCGGTAGGCGTCGACGATGGGCACGGCCCTTTCCACTGGTTGCTTCTGTCGCTTGAGCGAGCGACATTGCAAACGCGTCGCCCGCAGCCCATACCTCTCGGAATCCAGCGACTGCAGATTCCTCAACTGCTGGTCAAATTCGTCGTTCAGGTCGTGCCGGAGCAGGAAGTTTAGGTAGGCCTCCAGATAACCGACTTTGGTCGATTCGCCCTTCGTGGGCTGTTCCGACGGATCCTTCACGATCTGTTCATATTGTCGCTGAGCCTCAGCGACTTTCTTTTGACGTTCATAGACCAAGGCCAGCAAAAGGCGATCGATTGGGTCGGGCTTGTTGGCTTGCTCGATTCGTTGACTGAGCAAGCCGGCCGCGTCCGTGTCATTCTTTTCGCCCCCCTGCTGGATCAGCAGCAACGCTTTGAACCGGGTGTTCGAGACCTGCGAGTCACCCGGCTCGGCCGCCAACAGGTCCATCGCCTTTTGGAAATCGGCTTTGTCGCCGCTGGCCGCCAGGATCGCTGCCAAGGTGGCGCCGTAACTCTTCGGCTTGAGCTTGTATAGCCGCTCGTAGACCTCTTTGGCCTTATCAAGGTTCCTGGATGAGTAGAACGTCGCTTGGCGCTGTAGCGCCTGTAAGTCGTCGGGCGAGTGCTTAACGGCCTGTTCATGGTGGAGCTCCGCCTGGGCCACGTCGCCGATCAGTTCATAGGCGGCGGCCAGCACAGAATCCCGCTTACCGCCGAAGTCGGCGAGTTTCTCCATCTCTTTAACAGCGTTTCGTGCCTTGGTCGCGTCACGGCGCTGCATGTGATACCAGATCCAGCCGAACCAGGCCCGGGGATCCTTGCTTCCTTCGCCGGATGAAGCCGCACCGAACGCCGTTTCAGCCTGGGAATACCAACGTTCCCTTTTCTCGGGATCGCTTTCATACTTCGCCGATTGGGTGCACGTCTGTCCGAGAAAGACCAGGCTCCGCGGGTTTTTGTAAATTCTCGCGAATCGGTCAGCCCATTCATAAACTCCGGAAATGCCTCCGGATTGCACCAGCACGAGGCGCTCGGCTTCCCAAAGTTTTGGGCTGAACTGAGAGTCGTGTAGACGGTCGAGGTATCGGGCCAGCTTCTCGTCGCCCTCTCGCCCCTGCGGCAGGAGCAACGAACTGAGCCGCTCGTACAAGGCAGGACTTTGGGAGCCCAACTCGATCGCCCTAATGCATTCGCTTTCTTCGTCGTCGCGCCGCCCCTCACGCTCGGCGATCCGGGCCGCCAAGTCGTGCGTAGGAGGCCAACGGTCGCGGGTGCTCACCAAGAACTTAAGTAGGTCCTGGACCTCCGCCCAAATCGGATCGCGCTGCGCGGCCGCGGCCTCCCGCTTGGCGGTTTTGGCGGGCGTGGTGAATGTCTTGCCGGCCTCAGGGTGCTCGACCAACAGACGAATCCCTCGCAGGAACCGCCACGTCGCGCCGTCATCCCCCTCCAGGGCCTTCAACTTCTCCTCGCAGAATTTCAGGTCATCGGCGTTCTCAGTTTGGACCGCCAGGTCGCCCAGGCGCCGCAAAGGCCAGGGTTCCTGGGGCTGAGTCTCGTGGCTTTGCCGCAGCCACCGCCGGGCGTCCTCCAGCTTGCCCCGACTCAGCGCCAGTTCGGCGAGGCGTGCCTGAAGCTGGGCGGCCATGGCCGGCTCAGCCGCGGCATCTTCGAGGATTTTCTGGGCGTCGTCCGGCTTCTGGTGTCGAATGAGCAACTCGGCCTCGATCGCCTTCACCTGAGCGGGCCTTACGTCTTTTAGGCCGCGGAGCGTCGCCATCGCTTTGTCCGCGCCCTGCGTGGAGCCCCATCGGTCGTATTGCAGGATGGCTGTGGGCAAGAAGCGTTTCCGATCCGCGTCGGGCGCTCGTGCATTCTTTTCGCACGCGCGGTCGAGGATCGCGACCGCCTCTTGGGGCGCTCCCTTGATGGCGGCGGCTTCGGCCTCAATCAACAGCAACTCGACCGACCCATCGGGGCTTTCCTTGGCCCGCTGCAGCGCTCGCTGATAGGCGACCCAATCCTTGGTCCCCTTGCTTCGCGCTACCAGTTGCAGCGCGGCGCGGACCGACGCCAGCCGCGCCTCCGCCGGGGCGCCAGGCGCCTTGGCGGCGCTCTCATAGTGGCCGACGGCTTCGGACAGCCTTCCGGTATTGTGAAGCGCCACGGCATAGGCCAACTCCGCCTGGGGCGTGTGCCCGCCCAAATCGGACGCTTTCTCGCACGCGACCGCCGCCAAATCCCACTGCTGCATCGCGGCGTAGCACGCCCCCAGCAGCGACCAGCGGCGAGCTTTGGCCGCCTGATTGTCTTGGAAGTTGTCGCTTTCCCAGGACGACGTGGCGACGCGCGCCAATTGGGGCGCCGCCTTGGCCGGCTGGCCGATGGCCAGCCAATATTCGGCCTCCAGTGTGTCGATGCCGTCACCGATTCGGCCGTGCTGGTTCTGGCTGAGGAAGCCGATCAGTCGCCGCAGCACATCGCGGGCATCGGCCAATGATCGCTCGGCGGCTTCCTTGTTCTCCTTGCTGGGGTCGGCCTTCGCTTCCTCGATGAGGGTGCTGGAAACCAGCAAGTAGAGCGCCACGTCGTCGCGGCCGATCTCGTCGATCGCTTGACGCCAGGTCTTGAGCGCCTCGGTGCGGTCGCCGGATTCCGCGTAGGCCCGTCCGAGCCCCAGGTAGCTGCGACGATCCGTTTTGGCACGAGTCTTTACGAGATCGTCAAAGGCCTTGATGGCGGCGGGGTAGTCTCTCGCGGCCAGAAGGCTCTCTCCCTGGGCCACCAGAACGTCCACGTCGTCGGGCGCCAACTTGAGGGCCCGTTGGAGGTCGTCCTTCGCGCCTTCGAGGTGGTAGGTCCGGCGGTAACGGTGCCGCGCGAGCAGAGAGGTCACGGATGGGTTGGGTGAAGATGGGTTGAGTGAATTGGCGATCGCTTCCATCACGTCGTTGGCATCGCCGACGCGCGGCGGAATAGCAAAGTCCCGATAGGTCTGAGCCAGCGCCGGCGCCAGTTCGGCCTGGTGAGCCAGCGCCAGCGCCAGTTCGGCCTTGTGCTGAGCCAGCTCCAGCGCCATTTCGGCCTGGCCGGGGTTTGCCGTGAGCGCGGACGACAACTCTTGGATCGCTGACGACAACTCTCGGAGCGCTGACGACAACGCCTGGATCGTTGGATCAACTTCACTCCGCGTGCCGATGCGCTGCAATTGCCGATAGCGCGCCAGGGCTTGAACGCGCTGGGCTCGCCATTTGTGCTCACGAGAAAGAGGGTCACCTTGTTTCTTGCTGGCCTCGAGCAGCTCCTTGGCGTCCTTCTGGGCCTCGCTGAACTTTTCGATTTCCAGCAGCAATTCCATCTTGCGAACGCGCAACTCGCGATCGCCGTCGGAAAGACCAATCGCCTGCTCGTACAGCCGAACGGCCCGCGCCTTGCCAGCGAATGAGACGGCCAGGTTGTCGGCCACTTGGGCCAAGAGGACCCGCGCCTCGGGATCCTCGGGCCGGAGCTGTAGGTACTGGCCCAGCCATTCCTGGCAGCCCGCATAATCATTTTCTGCAAAACAGTCCTTGGCGCGGCTCCGCAGCTTGTCGGCGTTGTGCCGCACCTGGTAGTCGCGGACCACGAATGCCGCTCCGCCCCCGATCGCCAGCAAGAGCAGGGCCCCGATCAAGAACCGAAAATTGATGGCCGAGCCTCTGGCCGCCGGACTCGATCTGCTTCGATGCGCCATGGTCGTAGGGAGTGAAAGGGATTCCTACTTGGAGTAATGGCCGCTTGCCACGCCGATGAACACGCAGCCAAGGATGCGCGCACCGGAAAGCTCCAGGCGGTGGCAGGCCATCTTGACCTGCGGCACGCGGCTGATGTCCTTGCGGGCGCACAGCAGCACGCCGTCGGCTTCCTTGGCGACGTGCAGCGCTTCGCCTGCCCCCAAGATGGGCGGGATGTCGATCACCACGCGGTCGTAGCTCCGGCGAGCGGTTGTGATCAGCTCGTGCAGCGCGGGCGTGGAAAACAGGCGGTGGGGGCTCATGGACACTCGTCCGGCGGGCATCACGTGCAGGCCGTGCCCCCAATCGACGATCGCGTCTTCGCTGCGAACCTCACCCAGCAGCACTTCGCCGAGGCCCGGCGCTTCGTCGATCTCGAAGAACTTGTGAAGGTCGGGCGCTCGCAGATCGGCGTCGATTAGCAGCACCTTCTCGCCGGCGCCGCGGGCCCAACTGAAGGCCAGCCGCGAAGCCAGTGTGGATTTGCCCTCGCCCGACACGGCGCTGGCCACGACGAGCACTTGCGTCTGCCCCAAGTCCTCGCACACCGCCAGCGTCGTCCGCAGCGAGTCCACGCTTTCCTCATACACGCTGCGGTCGCGCTGGAAGCGGCGCGCGGCGCCAGGCCTGGGTACGCGCGGCCGCTTGGGCAGAGCGGCGACCTCGCCCAGAAGCGGCAGGTTGACTTCTTGACCAATCTGCTGCGAGCGGAACAGCCGCCGCGTGAAGAATTCGCCCAGCACACACAGCCCGAAGGGCAAGACGAGACCTATTAGCGAAAAGCCGGCCATCTTCTTGTAGGGAATCGCCTCGACGGGCGCTCGGGGGACATCGGCCTTCGACTGAAGTCGCTCGACGGGGGAAGGGCCCGGTTGCTTGCGCAGCTCCAGCAGCCATATTTCATCGTCGACCTTCGTCAGACGGCTCTTTGCCCGTTCGAAGTCTATGTAGGCCAGACCCAACTCAAGCCTCGCTGGCCACCCCTTCTGATCTGCCTCCAGGCCCTTATCAACCTCGATTTGCAAGGCCGCAATTTGCTCAGTTAGCGTGTTCACCTTGAGGTTCAGGTCCTCAATACGCCTTTGGCGTTCGGCCTTGGTCACCTCTTCCTGCTGTTCCTTAATTCGTTTGCGAAGACTTACCCGCGAATCGTCTAGCTGCTTGGTGAGGTTCTGGATCATATCTTCCTGCGTTTTGTACGCGGGGGATCCAGGGGGTTTCCCCTTTTGCGACTCCTTATAGGCGTAGATTTCGTTCTCCAGCCTTTGAATCACGGGCATGGACGCGATGATCCCATCGACCGCCGCGGGCGACATCGCAAATAGCTTCTTGGCCGCCTCTTCCTCAAGCCTCAGCTCCACCCAGGCCGATTCCCGCTCGACCTGCTTGAGCACAAGTTGATTGAAGAGCGCTTGCAGCTTGGGATCTGCGGAAGGAATGGCTTGCAAGAATGGATTGATGATCTGCGTTCCCTGCGGAACTGACCTTTGCAGATACTTCTTGACGGCTTCCTGCTGTTGGACCACTTCGGCCCGTTGCCCCAGGGCTTGGTTCTTCAGCGCTTTCAGAGCATTGTCAACTTTCTCGGACTCCAAATTGAAGTAGTAGTCGAAGTACTCGTCGATCAGCGCATTGAGCACCATGGCCGCCTGAATCGCATCACTCATTTCGCAGGTCACGACAAACACATTCGATGCCGCTTCTTGACGCACTTCCAGATGTCCCCGCAACCACTCCGCCGGCTCAAGTTCGCCGGAAATTGCGGGAATCTGCCCCACCTCTTTGTGGGCCAACACCTTGTTCAGCAGAACCGGCAGCCGCAGCAAGGCACGCTGCGTGGCCACGAAATCCGAAGGAAGCGCGTTGCCTAGGATGACCTTTTCCTTGTCCTTGATCATCAGGGGAAAAGCGGCACGATAGGTCGGTTTGTGCAGGTACCACGCCAGCGCGGCGATACCCGCCCCGAGGATGAGGCCCGTCGGGATGGCCAGCCCGCTCCACTTCAAAAATATGCTCCAGAGCAGTCCAGGGTCCAGCGAGCGCTTCTCTTCGGCGGCAGCCGGGGCCGGCGGCAGCGCGATGCGCTTGGGGTAGTGTTGCCCGTTGCCGTTCGTCGTCGCGATCTGCTCGATCGCCGTTTCGTGACGATGGTCGGGGCTGGAGCCGTTCGAGCCGTTCGTTGTCATGGCATGGTCCTCCGCCTGGTCTTCGTCAGAAGGCATCGGTTGGTTCGCGTAACAGTTCGCTTTCGCGCAGCAGGTCCGCTTGCGTGACGTCCTCGACAGGAACAAACACGCGTCGCCAGAAGGCCATCACCAGAAACAGCATCGCGGCGGCGATGGGGATGACCGTCCAGCCGGCTATATCGTGGGCCCAGTGCTGGGCCTCTGCCCCCGGCAGGCTCCGGCACGCGAAGCCGGTGCCCACGATGCGAAGGCAGTTGGCCGCCACCGCTACCGGCACGACGCACAGCAGCAGCAGCACCTTTTCCACCCAGGAGCTGCGCGACAGGATGGCGTAGGCGAATGCCAACGCGCCCACGCCGATCAGCATCCGCAGGCCCGAGCAAGCCTCCTCCACCTCAAATCGTTGGCTGTCGATCAGGATCGTATTGCCGCGCGCGACGGCCGGCAGGCCGGCAAGCTGAAAGATCCAGGTGCTCGCCTTGGTGGAAACTCGCTGCAAGGGATAGCTGAGCGATCCCTCAATGCGGTACGGCAGCGGCACCATGAAGAAGAGGAACGTGATTGACGGCAACAGCCATCGAAAACATCGTCCTCCGGCAACGACCCAGCAGGCACCGCCGATCCAGAGAATCATCGACCAGCCCTGGAGTGGCGAGAGGAATAGCCATTGGCCGGCGAGGCGCACGGCCAGGGCCAGGGCCAGCAGCACGAACCCGCCCACGGCCGGGCCGCGCAACCCCGGGAACGTCGCGCGGCGGGCATACAAGAAAAGCATCGCCAGCGGCGGAACCAGGTATCCGTGCGAATAGTCAGCCTGGGTTTCCCAGGCCTTGATCAGGTCGTAGATGTCGGTTTCGTAGGTCCACCAGAAGATGCTGGCCAGCACGAACAGCGCGACGGCGGCCTCCCAGAGCCGGGGAGAACTGGGGCTGGAGTCGTCCAGCGCGCGGACCGAGGGCGCAGCCTCGATCAATTCGTCACGGGTGAAGATGGAACTCAACTCAGATTGCTTTGTGCAATCGGGCGCGGTAATGAGGCGCCCTCAATCGATCGCGGCGGGGCCGCGGCCAGCTCGGCTGGCGATCGTGTGCGTTTTGCGCACGACGATCCGTCGTTCTTTGAGCCGTCGATCGCTGCATGCAGCGACGTGGAGAGCTGTCCAAAACGAAACCGGGACAAGCCGGTCGGTGACAAGACACGAAGACAAGCGGAGTGTCTCGACGTGAGGGGTTGCAAGCCGCGCGCACTCCGTTCCCCTGGGTTGCGCCGAACTCTCGCACCGGTTGATAAGGCAGCCTCATTCTTTGCCGCTGTTCCAGACATGTCTGGAACCTGCGGTGGAGATCGTTCTAGGGTACCAGCGACAAGATCGATGTCAACGGCCTCTTGGCCTTCAGAGCCACCTGGTGTTGTCGGAAACACTCTCGCGAACAATCAACTACGCTGAATGAAAGCTAGGAACCGCCGCTGCCGCGAGACCATTCGGCGGGCGAAAATGCAGTCTAGGGAACGCTCGATGCGATTCCCGCAATCCCCTGTACGATCTCCCTGAGGGGAAGGGGCACATCGGCGGTGATCCAGACAACCTGTCTTGGCAGCTTACTTTCCTCCGGCAGATAGTCCAACGCTGCTTCACTCGCCTCTACTTTGGACGCGTACGCGGAATTCCCCGCGGCTGACCAGAAGCCATTTCCATCAATCGCCACGGCGATCATGACGGGAATGCGCTGTGGCCTTGGATTCATGGTGCCGCCCTTTGCCGTACTTCTTCAGAACCGTTCTCAAGGGATTCAGTCGCGGCTGCGGCCGGCTCCCGGCAATCATGCGTCTTCCGCGCAATCGATCCGTCGCTCTTTGAGCCTTCGATCGCCGCATGCAGCGATGTGGAGAGCTGTCCAAAACGAAACCGGGACAGCAGCCGGTCCAGCTTCTTCTCCGTTGAACCCAAATTGACGTAATGCCGCCAACGGGTCTTCGCCGAGCCCACCTGCATGCGGGGCTGCTCGGGATCGAGCTCCCACGGGTGGATGTAGAACACGAAGGGAGTCCCCTCGCCGTTCAGCCGCGTCAACATGCGGGTGGTGAACCGCAGCGGGTAGAGGCGGAAGTAGCCGCCGCCGGCCACCGGCAGGTTGCGACGCAGCACGCGCACGGTGGACATCGGGAACTCAAACAGCCTACCGGCGGGCGTGTTGAT
>JBGQHD010000058.1:0-11689 GCA_041497795.1 Planctomycetia bacterium | reverse complement strand
GACGTGGAGAGCTGTCCAAAACGAAACCGGGACAGCAGCCGGTCCAGCTTCTTCTCCGTTGAACCCAAATTGACGTAATGCCGCCAACGGGTCTTCGCCGAGCCCACCTGCAAGCGGGGCTGCTCGGGATCGAGTTCCCACGGGTGGATGTAGAACACGAAGGGAGTCCCCTGGCGGTTCAGCCGGCTCAGCATCCGAAGGGTAAATCGCAGCGGATAGAGGCGGAAATAGCCGCCGCCGGCCACCGGCAGGTTGCGACGCAGCACGCGCACGGTGGACATCGGGAACTCAAACAGCCTCCCGGCGGGCGTGTTGATCGCGTAGGGGACCGTCGGTGAGTCCGGCATACCGTACCGATCGTGGTGGATCGGAAAAATGCTGGAATCGTAGTGAATTCCCTCTTCGGCCAGGATGTTCAGGGCCCAGAGACTTGTTTTCACTATCGAGAAGGTGGGTGCTCGATAGCAGCGAACCGGATCGCCGAGGACGTCTTCAATGGCGGCCTTCGACTCCCGCAAGTCGGCGCGAAAAGCCTCCGGAGCCTGCTCGTAAACCAACCGGTGCCAGTAACTGTGAGAACCCACTTGGTGGCCGGCGCGGTGAATGCTTCGCACCAGGTCGGGGAATCGTCGCGCGACCCAGCCGAGCACGAAGAACGTGCCCCGCACCTGGTGGCGATCGAGCAAATCGAGCAAACGCTCGGTGTTGGGCACGACCCGGCTTGAGTAGTCGCTCCAATGGCGGCGATCGACGTGTCGCGCGAACGCCTGTACCTGGAAATAGTCCTCCACGTCCACCGTGAACGCGTTCAGCACGGCGGGTGGCGGGACTTCCTCCGCGCGGAATCCACGGCTTGGCGCCGTGTGGAGCGGATTGCGGAGACCGATCAAAACGATCGCGTGCCGTTGAATCCCGAGGCGGAAAAAAGGCGAAGCGGGCGAGCGGGCCGGATCACGCCGACAGAGCGAGAGCCACGTGGGAGATCACCTGCGCCTCGAAGGCCAAGTCGGCGCGCACTCCGTTCCCGTGGGTTGCGCCGAGTGCTCGAACGAACCAGCATGAGAGAACTCTAATTCCTGCGCCACGACTCCGGATAAGGCGCGGAGCCGTCCTTGGCAATCAATCAGGGTACCTGAGCGGGAAACGGTGTCAACCACTTTCCGGAGATCTTCGACTTGAGGCCGGTCCGAGCGCAGATCCTCGCCCGAGCCATGCACCAGAGAAATCCACCCGGCTCGGCCGCGAATCAACGGGCGAAGAAAGCCCCAATACCAGCGGAGGCTAAGTCCGAGGGTACGGCCAGACACCACAGCCAGCCGACACGACAACAGCCAGCCGACACGACAACGTGGCCGGCTAGCCATTGACAACCGATCCGACGACTCCCTGCACGACTTCCGCCACGGGAAGCGGCACGTCGGCGCTCACCCAGACGACGTGCCTGGGCGGGGTGCTCTCTTGCGGCAAGTAGTCCAGCGCCGCCTGCGCCGTCTCCTCGGTTGACTCGTACGCACAACTTCCCACCGCGGACCAAAATCCGTTCCGGTCCACCGCCACGGCAATTCTCACCGGAATGCGCTGGGCTTTGGGACTCATGGTCACACCCCTTTTGCCTGTACTTGGGGGCCGATGCCATTCTTTGGCCGGCCTGCACGGCTTGATCGCGACCTTCCGCTCTCTTATGGAACCCAAAAGGATGCACGAGGATTCGCCAATAATTCGCCCTTGGCTCCTCCGATCACCTCCAAACGCAAGTCTTTCGGGTTCATCCTGCCAAGCAAAGTGTACCCCAAAGCCCTCCGACCGCCAACTGGAATACGAGCCAAGCAGCCAAGTTCGCGCCCTGTCGCGATCACGGCCTGGCCGGCGGGCGAACGACCTCTTTCTCCGCAGCTCGATAGACGTTTGAAAAAGGGCGTTGTCGTAGGGATGGCGGGGGTCTCCGCCATACGATTGCACTTCGCATTGTTGGGCCGGGATGTGGCACCCATAGTCATGTCACGAAGCCGAACGGCTCTCACTGTTCGGCGGCGGCCAAGCGGGAGCTTGCGGAGCCCAGCGGCTCCAGCATGTAGTCGTCGATGGCGATCGAGGCGCCCCGCTGGAGAAAGTCCACGCTCACGAGCAAACGGGTCTCGCCGCGCCGCACGAGCACGGTGCCCTCCATGCCGGCAAAAGCACCCAGCCGGACGCGCACCCGGTCGCCGGGGAGAATCTGGCTCTCGATCGTGATCGGCACTTCCGATTCGACGAGCCGGCGGATCTGACGCAGCTCGCGGATCAGGCGATCTCCGTCGCTGACGTCCAGGATGCTGATCACGCGATTCGTCTTCCAGGCGACGTCGAGCTCTTCGTCCGGCAAGAGGGTGAAGAGATACGACGGGAACACCGGCAGCAGCGAAGTAATGCTGCGACCACGGAAGAACGCGGTTTTGCTCTGCAGGGGCAGGTAAAACGGCGCGTTTTGGGCGTGAAGGTGCCTGGCGACGGACTTTTCGTGGCGAGGCTTGGTGTACAAGACTCGCCACTTCGACGCAGACGCGTCGTGCGCGTCGTGCGCCTCCTCGTCCAAGAGATCGGGGGGAGACAGCGTGACTTCCTGATGAAGAATGGGCATTTACTCTTGCTCTGCTCAAAACCCAAGGCGGACAAGTGACGCATCCTGCGTATTGCCCGCACATGACACACGTGACTCTGGCACAGAGTCAACGACAACGCGGTGGCCCGAACGACTCGAACAACCGCATCAAGCTAACGTACCGTCAGCCGGAAGACACGGGCAGGGGGAAAATAGAGGGAAAATCGGGGAGGGAAGGGGGTTGATCGGTAGGGGTGACCTCCGGGTTGGTGAAACGGCTCGATAGGTTGACGAAAACGCTCGATCCGGCGCCGCTTGCGGAGTCGGGCGTAGGTTGCGCCATCTTAGAGGTATACTTTTAACGAATCTAAGGCGGAATGCAACCAGGTTTTCGCTAGGTTGGCCGACCGCACCGCTCGCCCCTCGTTGGGACTGGGCAATTCGCTGCGCATTAAGGCTGCGCGATTGGCAGTGGGTCGCATCGCTGCGGAAGCTGCCCAACTCTCCTACCTACGCACTCCCGGCAATCTCGGCCGGCTTCCGACTCGTTTTTCAAGAATAGTCGTAGAATCGCCGCGCTTCCAGCCCCCAGTCCGAGGGACGCACGGCACGACGTCGTGCCCGCACCGGCGGAACCGCGGCCGGGATGGCGAACCGCAGGGCATCCCGTCCCTGCACACGTTGCGTGGCTCGAGGTGGATCGTCTGATATCCGACCGTTGCGGCGGCGACCTGTTAGGACGATAGGCCGCAGAAGTCACTTCCTGACGACGACTACCTTCTTGGTCTTCTTGAGGATGCTTTCCGGTGGCAACGTCAACGTTGCCCGCACCTTTTGGCCTCGCTTGATGTTGTCGTTGGGCGTGAATTCCAACGCCACTTCCTTCAAGCGGATGTCGTCGGCGTCGTAGAAATAGGCCTTATAGCCGCTGCCAAACAGGCTGATCTGCGAAATGTCCTTGCCGGCGACCACAATCCAATGGATGGCGTTCTTATCTTCATCGTGATTGCCCTTGATATCGATGCCGATGGCGGTAAGGGCTGAAAAGCTCCAGTCCAGCCCAAGCCAGGTGCCGGTGTGCGCAGCCGCCTTGGTTTTGTCAGAAGCAGGTGACTTCTTCTTCGAGTCACCTTGGACGCGCTTTTCGTCCCCGGTTTCGTCCCCGGAAGCCGCGATCGCAGCAGACTTCAGCGTCAGCAGCACCAGCGGCTTTCCCGTGAACTCACCTTTCACGTTGGGCGCTTGGTCCGGCTTTTGGTCGGGGAAGAGCGCGTGCACTTTGTCGGGCACTTCCTCGCGGACGTACTTCTGCAGGTCGTCGAATGTGACGCGGCCCTTCTTGTCGGCCGCTTCCTTTCGCAGCCCTGCCAGCACGTAGTGGAAGAACACGCCGTGCTTGAGGCTATCGTGCTCAAATGCCCGTTGGCCGGCCGAGCAGCTAAACAGCACCCCGACACCCTTGGGCGGCGCGGGGGCCGTGTCGGCGTCCAGGCCACGACCACGCCCAGGCGTTGGGTCGTTGCGGCAAGCATCGACCAACACGACCTTCACGCCGGCATAGCTCTTCTCCAGCTCGTTGTAGACCTCGGTGATCGAGACGAGCGTCTTCGTCTCGTCTTCAAACGGCCGGGCGTCGATTGGGCAATAGTAGGCGTCTTTCTGCTGGCCGAATTGCAGGCCGTGCCCCGTGAAGGCCAGGAGGAACGTGTCGCCCTTCTGGCAGCGGTGAGCTTGCTCGTGCAAGTGCCTTTCGATGTTGGCCTTCGTAGGGACGAGCTTGTCGTCTTTCTTGCCGGCATCGTCCGTGAGCAGCGTCACTTCGTAGCCGGCCGCTTCGAGCACCTTGCCCAGCTCCGCAACGTCGTTGACCGCGTACTTCAGCGGTGTGAGCTTGGCGTGATGGTATTGGTTGACGCCCACCAGCAAGGCATACCTCTTGCCGGCGGCTTCGGGTGCCTGAGCCAACAAGTCCACGGCGGACACCGGCACCGTCAGAAGAGCCACGCCGATCACAAAGCGCGAAGCGATTCGTCGATGAACGAGCATGCTAATCTCCGTGAGCAGATCACCGCCGCCGACATTGAAAGGGAAAGAGAGGCGGCGAGGCGTCATTCTAGCTCTCGGCGCGGCTAGGTAGCAACTTGCCGCCGCGCCCCGAGGTGGCGACTTGCAGCCAACTCCGGGACAACCTCCCCGAGAAAGGAAAAAAGATATGGCGGATGAGAAACGGACTGCTGGTCGCATGCTGGCTTGGTTGGCCACGCTGGAAGCGTGCCACCCTACGCCGCACGCGCAGCTAGCCCTGCGTTAGGGAAACGTCTACACTTACTTGGGCGTTGTCGGCGTGGCTCATCTCTCTGACACGGGGCCGGGCAATGAAAGTCCACCTTCTCGTGGCCCTTCTGGCCATCGTTCTCTCTGGCGCTGTTCGCGGGCAGGTGTGCGACAGCGGTGACACCTACGGCACGGCCATCCATTGGGTCCGCACCGCGGCGGAAGCCAAGAAGCTGGCCCGCGAGCAGGACAAGCTCATCTTCGTCGTGCACCTGTCGGGCAACTTCACGCGCGACGAATTCACGTGAAACAACGCCCAGGCACTTCGTGTAGGTGCCCTGTCGGATAAAAGCCTGGGCCAGTTCATCGGCCGGCATTTCGTCTCTGGCTTCCAACAGGTGGGCGATTTCGAGGCCCTGCAAGTGGGCGGCCAGTTGCAAAAGAACGGTGGCAACGTAGCGAGCTATTTTTGCACCGTCCGCGGCGAGGTCATCCACGCCGTGGTCGGTGCCGTGAAGGCCGACAAGCTGCTCTCCGAAGGCCGTTGGGCCGTGGACACCTACCAGGCGGCCAAGAAAGCCACGCGCAACGCACAGGGGCTCGTGGAGTCCATTCAGGACGCGCATCTCAGCAAGCTGGGCATCGACCCGCGCCGGTTTCGCGTCATGGCGCAACGGGAGCTGCCCGCGGCCTATCGCCAGTTGCCCTACGAGCCGCGGCGCGTGCAATCGGAGCGCCAGCAAGGCTATGAAGCGATCGCCGCACCGCCGGTGATCCAAGCCCAGCGTCAAGCGGTTCGCTCGCTGCGGCGGCACAACGACCAGGTGCACGAAATCCTGGCGGCTTGGCCGATGGCCGACCTGGGCCTCGTCTATCGGCTGATCTTCGAAGAGGTGGCGAACCAGCGCGTCGTCAGCGTGCGTGGACACGTGCGGCAAGTCGCCAACAACCTCGCCCGAGCACAAGAACGCAGCCGCCCGATTCTCTACGTGCTGTTCGAAGGCAGCCGAGACGGCCGGGGCACGCCGACGTATGCCGATCCCTCCGCCTATCGCCGCGTGGAGGCGCTGCTCAAGCAGCGCGAGGTGATAGCGCCCTTGGGCTCGACCACCGTCGTGAAGCTGCGCAGCGACCAGCTTTCCGCCTTGTCGCAACTGGGGCAATTGCCCACCTACCGAGTCGAGTCGCGGACGTTCCCCATCTTCATCGTGGCCAACAGCGAGGGTGAGCACCAGGCCGTGCTGCAAGGGGCCGTGCAGCCGCGCGAGCTGGCCGCCGCCCTGTGGCCCACGGTCAACGAGTGCAACCTGAAAGCAGCCGAAGAGCAGCTCAAGAAAGGCCATCGCGCGGCCGGCGAGGACTATCTGCGGCGCGTCCTAACTTCCCCCGGTCGCAACGCCGTGGAAGCCCGCGCGCGGGCACTACTCACGCGGCAAGCCGACGTGGCGGCGAACGAGTGAGCCGGTGGACGCTGGGCACCCTCATCGTCCCGCTGGATCGCGGCGGCAACTAGCGCAACATGCGCCCCGAGTCAGGATGCCTGTCTCTTGAATACGGCGAACACGTCCCGGGTTTGCCCGCTGCTCGTATTCGTGTCGAATACCGACACCAACTCCCAGCCTTGCACGCCCAACTCGTTGAGCTTGCCGTTGAAAGCATCCCCATCGAGCTTGCCTCCCAGCCAAAAGCCCGAGGCCACGAACGCCACCGTTAGATATTCCCACTTCATCTTCGTCCCCCAACGCTGTCATTGAACCGCCTCAGATTGGCCGCAGATCGGCCAAGGAGCGTGACGCACTCTCCGGCCGCACATTCTACCGCCTTCCGCAGCGCTGCTGCCATTCGTTGTCCCTGCCAATGCGCCGCGGTAGATTGCGGACGTGTCGGTCGAATTACACGTTCGGCGGCTGGTCACACCGTCACGGGGCCGGACCTTCTCGACAAGCCGAGTAACGGCCCGCCCTGGGCTACCAGAACCTGCATTACACGCTTCGTGACTCGTCCTCCTCGAAAGTGAAGCGTTGGGCGTGGCGGCAACACACGGGCTTCGCTGCAGCGGAACGTCAACGAAGCCCAGCCACAAATGGCCCCAAGTGAAAGAGCGGTCCCCATGACGCTGCCCGCTGCAGAACGACCGAATTCGCTGCGTTACGCGTGGTTCGTGGTCGGGCTGTTAGTTCCCGTCGCGGTGCTCAACTACCTCGACCGTAAGATGCTCGCCACGATGAAGTCCTCGATGGTCGGCGACATTCCGAGCATCGCGAACAACGCAGACTGGGGGCTCGTGCTCGGCTGCTTCAAATGGACTTACGCGGTGCTGAGTCCGTTTGGCGGATACCTCGCGGACCGCGTGAGCCGGCGGCGCGTCATCGGCCTGAGCCTGCTGGTGTGGTCCGCCGTCACGTGGTGGACGGGGCACGTCACGACGATTCACGGACTGATGACGGCGCGAGCGCTGATGGGCATCAGCGAGGCGTTCTATATGCCGGCAGCACTGGCGTTGATCGCCGATTATCATTCCGGCCTCACGCGGTCGCGCGCCGTGGGCGTGCATCAGGCGGGCATTTACGGCGGACAAATCCTGGGTGGCTTTGCGGGCTACGTCGCAGACTCACCCGAACAGGGCTGGCGGTGGGCGTTCACGACGTGCGGAATGCTCGGCGTCATCTACGCCATGCCGCTGCTGGCGATGTTGCGCAACCCCGCGCCACCCGTGGCGGATGCCGTGTCGCCAGGGGCGAATTCGCCAGGGGCCGGCGGCAACGTCTTCCGCGGCTTGCTCGGCAACCGCAACTTCATCCTGCTCGTGCTCTACTTCACGTTGCCGGCCATCGCGGGCTGGGTGGTGCGCGATTGGATGCCCGACATCCTGAAGGAAAAATTTGGCCTCGGTCAGGGCCAGGCCGGCGTGAGCGCGATTCTCTTCGTGCAAATCGCCTCGCTCGTGGGCGCCATTGTCGGTGGCACTGTGGCCGACCGCTGGATGGGTCATACGCCACGCGGCCGCATCTTCACCAGCGCCATCGGCACGATGCTGTTCCTGCCCGCGCTGTTCAGCGTGGGCAATGCGGGTTCGCTCACCGTCGCCATCCTCGGGCTGATTGTCTTCGGCGTCGGCTGGGGGTTCTTCGATTGCAACAACATGCCCATCCTCTGCCAGATCTCGCGGCCCCAGTGGCGAGCCACGGGCTACGGCATCATGAACCTGGTGAGCATCAGTTGTGGCGGGCTGGGTGATTGGGCCTTCGGCGGGCTGCGCGACCGCCAAGTGCCGCTCAACGTCATTTTCGGCGTCTTCGCGGGCGTCGCCTTGCTCTCCGTTTTCATCGTGCTGCTCATCAAGCCGCGGGCAGGAAGCGACCTTCGCCCGCCGCTCTAACCAACGCCACTCGGCCTCGGGGGCATCTTCTTGAGCCAAGCCACGGGTGGTGGACCTGCGGGCCCGCGAGTTCAGCAAGAGTCTTTCTTGGCGCTGCACTGGTTCCAAGGCATGCGGGCCAGCAACATTCCCATTCCGCAGGTGTCGGTGATCCCAGCGAAGACCAATCCGGCCCCGACGAATGCACTCAGGCCGATGAATGCCGGATGGACAAGCCACGCCAACAAGGCGCCGAGCAGCACCAGCGATCCCGCGGCGATACGGACTTGCCGCTCCAGCGAGATGGCCTTCTTTCCTCGCACGACCGTGAGGCCGGCGTCCGCGCAGGCCAGTGTGCCTCCCTCGACGTTGACCACATTCGAGAAACCCGCCTTCTGGAATTTCTCGCAGGCCATCTGACCTCGGCTGCCGGAGCGGCAGATGACATACAGCGGTTGGTGCGCGGCGTCCGCGCGAGTCCGCATCACGGCCGCCGGATCGAGTTGGTCGAGTGGGAAATTGCGAGCGAAGTCGAGGTGCACCTCTCGGAATTCCACGGGCGTGCGAACGTCGATCAACTCGACCTTGTTCCCATCCCTGCGCAGCTCGGCCAGCTTGGCCGGTGATATGACAGCCGTGCTCATGAATCGTCCTCCACGATCGTCCTTCAGGTAGGTCCGGCGAGCCGAGGCGGACCGGCGACGCCGAGACACACGGCGGAACTGGTGCCGCTCGGCTCGCGGCACCTGCTCTGACGCATTGTCAGACGCGCTGGATGCGTCTCACGGCATCGGCCAATCGGTCGATTTCGTCTTTGGTATTATAGATCGACAGCGAGGGTCGAACGCTGGACTCCACGCCGAAACACCGCAGCGAGGGCTGCGCGCAATGATGCCCGGCCCGCACGGCGATCCCCTCCAGGTCCAGCAACCGGCCCACTTCTTCGGTCCTGTGGTCTCTGAGCACGAACGACAACACGCCCACCTTCTCACGCGCGGTTCCGATCAGACGTAGCCCGTCGATGCGGGACAGTTGTTCGGTCGCATAACCGAGCAGTTCTTGCTCGTGCTTGGCGATGTTCGGCAGTCCCAGATTGTTCACGTAATCGAGCGCGACGCCTAGGCCAACCGCGTCCGCAATGTTCGGGGTGCCGGCTTCGAATTTCGCCGGTGGGTCGTTGTACGTGGTCTCTTCAAAGCTCACGTTTTTGATCATGTTCCCGCCGCCTTGCCAGGGTGGCATGATCTCGAGCAGTTCTTCCTTGGCGAATACGATGCCGATGCCCGTGGGGCCGAAGATCTTGTGGCCGGAAAACACGAAGAAATCGCAGTCGAGCTGCTGCATGTTGACGGGAATATGGGCCACGGACTGGGCCCCGTCGATGAGCACGCGGGCCCCGTAGCGTTTCGCCATTTGGGTCATTTCCGCGATCGGCAGGATCGTGCCCACGCTGTTGGAGGCATGCGCCAGGGCCACGACCTTGGTCCTGGGACCCAGCAGCCGCCCGTACTCTTCCAGCTTGACCTCGCCCCGATCGTTCACCGGGATGACACGCAGCACGGCGCCTTTCTCCTTGGCCACCATTTGCCAGGGGACGATATTGGCGTGGTGCTCCAGGATGCTGAGGATGATTTCGTCGCCCGGCTCGAGGAACTTCCGGCCGTAGGTTTGCGTGACGAGATTGATGCCCTCGGTGGTGCCGCGGACGAAGACAATCTCCTTGGCGCTCGAGGCGCCGAGGAAACTCTGCACCTTCTGCCGCGATTGCTCGAACGCATCGGTGGCGCGGGCCGCCAGGGTGTGGGCGCCACGGTGGATGTTCGAGTTGTCGTGCGCGTAGAACCGCGATAAGGCGTCGATGACGCTTTGCGGCTTCTGAGTGGTGGCCGCGTTATCGAGCCAGGCGAGGGGCTTCCCGTGCACGCGCTGGTGCAGCACCGGAAAATCCCGTCGAATGGCCGCCACGTCGAAGGGGCGGGACCCGCCGGTCGGCAACGACTTTCCGGCGAATAGCCGCTGGATCGAGTTTGCACCGGGTTCGTTGGCGCACAGGCCGGCATTGCCGCGAAGCTGCGTGGTGCGGATGCTTTGCACGAACGCACGGAGGCCGTCGTTCCCGCTGGCCTGTGGCCGCGTCTCTCCGAGACGCGAATGCGAGTCTCGGAGAGACTCGCCCACGTGCGTGGCGGCCACCGGGCTGGGCGCGGCGACTCGACTGCTTGCCGCGAGCGGCGTGCCGAGACTCCTGGGATCGAGAGCCGGAGCGAAAGGCAGAGACATCTTCTCCGCGGAGGAATCGGCGCCGTCGGCCGACGGCGCCGCGGTTTGGGGCAACGTCGGCAGCGCCTCCGCATCCGTCTTGGGGATCAGGCTGGCCCCCGGGATCTCGTTGTAGAGGCGCGTCGCGATTTCGGCGATCAGGCCAGGCGTAAGCTCGTTCATACATGTCGCCTTGTATTACTAACCTTCGAACTCTTTGCGCACCGCGAAGATTTCACCACGGATGACGCGGATGGCACGGATAGGTACGAGTAGCCATTGGTAAATCCGTGTCATCCGCGTTATCCGTGGCCTCTTCGGTTGCGGCTACGCCGCGCTGAGGTGTACTCGGTGGTTACTTCGGTGTTTGTTTGCGGTGCTCATAGTCGTGGTAGTATCCGACCTCGACGTTCTCCAAGACACCCAGGGCGTCATCCGTGAGCACGGCGCAGGAGAAATAGAGCGTGAGCAGGTAGGAGGCGACCCCGAGGCTGTCGAGCCCCATCAGCCGCGCGGACAGGCTCGGCATGATCTCGCCCGGAATGCCGGCCTGGTGCAAGCCCACGACGCCCTGGTCCCCTTCGCCCACGCGCAAGAGCAGGATACTCGTGGTCCCAAACCACTGATTCGACTGATAGCGGCTCTTCATCTCCAGCTTGTCGCAGGGGACCAGCGGCACGCCGCGCCAAGTGATCACGGGCACGCCGAAGAGATTGATCGTCACCGGAGGCACGCCCCGCCACGTGCACTCGCGCTCGAAGGCGGCGATCGCCTTGGGGTGCGCTAGGAAGAAGGCCGGCCTCTTCCAAACTAGAGCCAACAACTCATCGAGATCGTCCGGCGTCGGCGCCCCGTAGCGCGTGCTGATCCGCATCGCGGAGTCCACCGAGTTGATCAAGCCGAACCTCTTGCTGTTGACCAGCTCCCACTCCTGCCGCTCCTTGATCCCCTCGATGGTCAGACGCATCTGCTCTTCGAGCTGGTTGTAGGGATCGTTGTACAGGTCCGACACGCGAGTGTGCACGCGGACCACCGTTTGCACCGCGGACAGCGAGTATTCACGGGGATTAGGGGAGTAATCGACGAAGGTTTCGGGAATCTCCACGTTCTCCGCGAAGCCCGAAACGAGATCGATGTTCCTTTCGCCGTACCGGTTCACCGTGGACCGCAGCTCCAGGTGTTCCTCGACCGCCTTCTTGAATTCCCCCTCCAGGTTCGAG
>JBGQHD010000057.1:0-11720 GCA_041497795.1 Planctomycetia bacterium | reverse complement strand
CTCCCGGGATGACGCGCCCCTGGCCGCCGCAAGTCTTCTGCTGGTACGGCGTGCCACTGTATTACGCCCCGTCTTACGGCTACCGTGGCAGCCCCTGGGATGGCCTTCCTTGCAGCGGCCGCGCCGCGGAAACCGGGGTCGAAGTAATATCGGACGCTGCCAAATCAGCAGACGATCGGCCGACCGAAATCCCCCCGCCGGGCAACGAAACTCGTCCGTAGCGGCGTGGATGCTACCGCCACGCTGGCGGCGATTGTGCCGGGCTTGGTGGTGGCGAGAGTGGTGCCTGGCCCGCTGCTGTTGGCGCCGGCGTGCCGAAGGGCATCGGTCTTTCCGCAACCGCAACGGCTGATGCTGCCGAGGTCTCGACGGGAGTGCCCGCCGGCGCCGGGAGCGGTACGGCCCCGGCCAGCGAGTGTTCCAAGGTGCGCTCTGCCCGGCGGCGAAACAGCCCGCTGCCATGCCCCGCCACGGCGAAGCCGGGCCAGGGACACTCGGCCAACACGACCTGGTCGTATTCCAGCAAGGACCCTTTCCGCAGATGAACTTGAACGATGGCCCGCTGATAGTTGACCACCGCACGAAAGTAGTCGATTTCGGCGTCCGTCCGCCGGGAGAAGGCGCTGAGCACGTCGCTGTAGGGGATGCGGCCCAGCGGATAGGCGGCCAACGCCGATTCGACTTCCTGGCTGGCGGCGCGCCAGGTGTTGTAGCGGTTCATCGCCAGCACGTGACTGCACTCGGCCCGCCGCACCGCCTCGGCCAAGAGGTGCGAGATCTCTTGTTCCTGCACCTGCAGCCGGGCACGCTCGCGGGCCAACGCCAATTCGGCGTTTCGCACCGCCGCGTTTCCCTGGCGGAAGCCCAGGGGCATGTTCATCTGAAAGCCCAACTGCCACTCCTGATAGTCGCCCCCAAAGAGCGTCGAGTAGGCGTCGCTGCCGGCAAACGGGGGCACCGCGCGGCGGCCCATCAGGTCGTCGCCGGCCCCGACCCAGCGGTACTGGGCGATGCCGTCCAGCCGCGGATGCAAGAAGTGCCGCGCCGCGGTCAGCTCGAGCCCCCGCTGCTCGATGCGGCATTTCTGGCGGCGCAGTTCGGGGCAGCGAGCCAACGCTTCCAGGTGGATTTGATCCCAATCGAAGATCACGTTGGCCGCCGCCGGCTCGTCGCTGGGCCGGATCACCCGGCCATCCCCCGCCGGCAAGCCCATCAGGTATCGCAGGCGGTTTTCGGCATCTAACACTTCGCAAAGCGTCGCCTGCATGCGGTCCGTGAAGCGGAAGAGCTCGCCACGGGCCTGCGCCTCCCGCACGGCATCCTCTCGGCCCACGCGGCGGGCCGCTTCGATGTTCCGCCAATTCTGCAGCGCCCCGTCGCGGCCCACGCGGGAAGCGTAAAAGGCCCGATAGGCCAAATACAGCTCCCAATACGCGATCTCCGTCTGCGCGAGCATGTCGCGGACGCTGATCTCGAAGTCCAGCACGCTGACGTCGGTGTTGATCCGGGCAATGAGCACGCCGTCATACACGCCCGGCCGGCCGTTGGGGCCGACGACTTCGTTGAACCACCGCCCGAATCCTTGCCACACGGGCTGCACCAAGCCGATTTCGTAGTTGGCCGTGTAGTCGCTGGGCACGGCGCGGGTGGGGTTGTTGTTGAGGTCGTAATTCACGTTGTGCCGGGCGAAGACCCGCGTGCCCCACACCGAGGTCTTGGTCAGCTCGCCGCGGAAGGTGCCGCGATCCTGGATGAAGTTGCTGGCGAAGATGACTTCCGCCGGCTGATTGACGTTGATCGGCTGCTCGTTCTTCTCCCACAGCATGCTCGCGGCGACGTTGGTGTCGAACGCCGCCAGGGCTGCGTCCACGCCGACCACGCCCGTGATCTGCAGCGCCGGATCGAAGACCGAAGAGGAGGCCTCGGGCGCTCGGAGCACGCCGTCGCTGCTGGGCGACACCGCGGGGCCCCCCTGCAAGGGCGCCTGTTGCGGCAGCAGTTGCCGCACGATGCGGCTGTTGGCCAAGGCCAGTCGCAGCGCTTCCTCCAGCGGCACGTCCCACAGCTGCTGCTCGTGGAAGTTCTGCAGCGTCACCGGCCGGCAAGGCGCTGCCCCGACTTCCGACTCAATTTCCACGGGGATCGCTTGGGCGGCCGCGGCCAACTCCTGGTAGCGGTCCGAATCCCCGTGTCCCCAGAAATCCACGGGGGGCAAATGCGGTCGGCACCCGCCGGCCACCGCCAACAGCAGGATCGCCAACACGCCGAAGATGCGCGAGATGCCGGCCATTCCGTCCGTGGAAGGGGCAGGGGTGAAAGCGGTTACGACGCTATCCAGCGAGCGTCCCAGCCCTTCTCATCCTGGAGGGGCAATCTGGGATCGGCCAACCAGGCGAGCCCCGTTGACTCAAACCCCCGATACGCCAATGTCTCGTGCTAAGACCGGCGCACTGGCTGGCGCCCCCGGCGCTTCAGGAAGAAAACGCAGAAGCGATTTGCTCCGCATGTCGATCACAAAGCGACGAATCCCCGCCTGGCAAGTGGACCCTCGCGTGCCCCCACAGGCAGCCGAGGTCACCAGACTTTGGGTGCTGGCCCCCGGGCGGTTGATTTGCGAGAAACTCCCCAGGGCTCTACGTGCCAAAGCGAAAGGTGTGGCTCAAATAACGCCACAGCCGCTGGGCCAGCGTGCGGTTGGCGGTGTGAACCTTGGCCCGGCCGCCGAGGCCTAGCCGCAGCAGGTCGCCTTCGTCTTCCAAGAGCACGCGGGCCTGGTACGAGGTGCTTTGGGGGTGTTCGTGGCCGGCCTTGTCGGTGCGCGTGGCCAGCTCACCGCCGCCTTTGCCAGCCAGTTGTGCCGGGGCATATTGCATTTCCATCTGGGAGATGCCGTCGATCACGCCGTGGAATTCCTGCCCGGGAAGCTCGTTGAGCTTGATATCCACCAGGCAGCCCTCGCTGATGAGCTCGATATCGGCCTGGTCGAGCACCAGCACAGCCTCGAGCTGCCGCGGGTCGCCGACCTGACAGAAGAGCGTGCGGGCCGCGAGGAAGCAGCCCAGGTTCTTGGGCTCCAGCGGAGTGCCGTTCCAGGCCGGCAGCCGGCCGTCGGCCGGCGCGCCCTGCGGCTCGACCGGCCGCTCGGGGGGCGGCATGTTCCAGCCGTCGCGGGGGGCCCGCAGCGTCAACGCGAGACGATCTTCCAGTCGCTTGGCCAATTGTTCCTCGAGGGAGCGCAAGGCCTCGCGGGCCTGCGGGATCTGGGCCAGCGACTGCGGATCGGAGAACCGCAGTCGCCCGAGCATCTGGTGTCGCGCCGCCTGCTCGTCGCGCTGCTGCTCCAGCGAGGCGATTTCCAGATCCAGGTCCACGTTGTCGAGTTGGGCAAGCACATCGCCGGCCTGGACCGGACGGGCGGCCTTGGCTTGCAGCAGGCTGAGCCTGCCAGGCACCGCGACGTAGACCGGCGCGGCCCCATGCGCCTTGACCTCCACCGGGCACAGCACCGTGTGCGGCAGCGGCACGAACACCACCACGGCCAGGCTCGCGGCCAGCACGCCCAGCGAAGCAGCCAGTCTCAGTTTTTTCACTTCCTCCCACCTCCCGGGCGCTTCGAAGAAGCGGCCCAATTTCCAGAGCGGCATAACCACCAGCCCCGCGATGGCCACCACGGCCAGGGCCTGGCCGAAGATCTGCAGCCGATACGGCGCGAGCACCTTGCTGAGGAACCACAGAATCATGTACAGCACGAACCAAGAGTACGCGGCGGAGGCCAGGCCATAGCCTAGAAATAGTGCCCGGCGCCGCGGTGGCAGGTAGCGGTCCTCGGGATGCTCCAGGCCCAGGCACCACCCGCCCAGCGCGCGCTGCCAGGCCGCGGTGGCCTTCTGCCGCAGGTTCGGGATTTCCAGCACGTCGGAGAGGATGTAATAGCCGTCGTACCGCAAGAGCGGGTTGGCGTTGAAGACGATCGTGCTGACGGAGGAGACGAACATCACGTAGAGGCAGAGGTGGTTCAGCAGGCCCGGCTCGCTGAACCACCAGACGAACGTGCAAATCGAGGCCAGCACAATCTCGACGTACATGCCGGCCGCGCCGATGGCGGCCCGATGCCACTTGTTGGGCAACATCCACGAGTCGGAGACGTTGCAATACAAGCACGGCGCCAGCACGAGGACCAAGACGCCGATCTCATGGCACTCGCCGCCAAAGTGCTTGCAGGTGAGCCCGTGGCCGAACTCATGGATGATTTTGGTGACGGCCAGGGCCACCAACAGCCCAGCGGCACTCTTGAGGCCGAAAAACTGGTGAAACGCCGGCAACCGCCGTTGGAAGACGTCGAACTGCACGACGATCAGGGCGAGCGCCGCCAGGGCCAGCCCGCAGCAGAGTGTGACGGCGAGCGGCGAGAACAGCCAGCGAACCTTGGGATAGAGCCAACGGAACAGCCCGTGAGGATCGAACCCGCGGAAACGGATCGAGAGCACGTTCGTCAGCTTGGCGAGCAGCTCCTTGCGCTGCCGCTCATCGCGGCGCGTTTTGAGCGGCTGTCCCTGGTCCGCCACGCTTGAGATCAGCAGGTTGCCGCGATGCAGCGAGCCGATGAACTCCCAGAGGTGCTGCGTGGTGATGACCGCGTGGGGGAAGCGGCGCTCGAAGCGCTCTTTGATCTCGTCCAGGCTGCTATTTCCGTCCAGCATCTGGAGCAGCGAGAAGTCTTCCAAGGTGAAGCGGAAATAGGCCTGTCCCAACGGCTCCTTGACCGCCCAGCTCGTCTGCCCCTGGTAGGTCTGCTGACGCACGACCAGGTCGGGCCGCACGCGGAGCGGCAGTTTGCGGGCCGTCGAAGAGCGCAGATGGTCGGCCGGGGCGATCACGGGTTCAGGTCAGTTGTCAGGTGCCAGGAGCGCGCCGCGGGCTCTGGATTCAAGTCACTATTCCGCCTTGACCTTCGGTTCGCCAACTGCGTCGAGAGGCGATTTGAGATCGATCGTCATCTGCGCCTCCATGCCCGGTTGCAGCAGCCAGTGCCCTTGCTCCTGGCGGTTGTCCACCTCGGCCCAAACGCGGTAATTGCCACTGGCCTCGATGATGGGATTGACGAACACCACCTTGCCGGTGAACTGGGCGATGCGGCCGCGCTGGCGGCGTACGGCGACGGTGACTTGGCAGCCGGCCACCTCGTTGCATCCCAACTGCTCGGCATGCACGTAGCCCTCCACGCGCAGGCGCTGCAGTTGCACGATCCGCAGGATCGCTTCGCCGGCCTGGACCCACTCGCCGGGCTCCTTGAAGACTTCCACGACCATGCCGGCCACGGGGGCCACGACGACGCGCCGCTGCACGTCTGATTCCGCGGCCCGCAGCTCGGCCGCGCGCACCTTGCTGGCCAGGTCGTTGAGGTGCCGCTCGCTCTCGGCCTGCTCGATCCCGAGCGCCGCGCGGCGGGAAGTCAGTTGCAGGCGGCGAACCTCGGCGGCGGCCACGGCGCCGGCGGACGTGCGGTTGGCCTCCTCGGCTTCGGCGACCTCGGCCTGCGAGACGTTGGACGCCGCCTTCGAATAGCGCACGTTCACGTCGTTGGCGGCCGTCGCCTCGGCGTGTTGGAGCTGATGCTCCGCGACTTGCCTCTGGGCCCGCGCTCGCTCGTCGTCCACCTGCGCCAGGGGTTCCTGGGCTTTGACCTCCTGCCCTTCGTGGACCTCGACCTTGGTCAGCACCCCGGCTTCACGCGCGGGCACTTCCACGTCGTGGATCAGCGACACCAGGCACTGTTTCAACTGGACCCTCTGAGCCGCGGACGTGGGGCCTGCCGAGACAGGTGGCTGGCGGCCCTTCCCATCGTCGCCCGCGCCGACAAGGGTCAACAGGCTGAAGGCTGCCCCACACGCCGCCGCCGAACGCTTGACTCGCATGACGACCTCCGATGAATCGGGACTCTCCCGCCGGGAGAGCACAAGGGAAAAGAACGAATTGCCGTCTCGACCTCGCTAGAGCCGGAACAAGATGCGCGACTCGACGAACTCCCACACGTCGTGGAACCAGGCGTAGCCCAACGATCGCCGCCCGCAGCGCACCTTGGCGACCACCGTCGCCCCGCGGCGCAGTTGCGGCAGTTGACTCTTGTCGATGGCCACCCGCAGCAGCACGGTGTTGCCGTCGTCGCCGTGCAGTTCGGCCCGCCGGTGGACTTCTTGCAGTGTGCCGTGGTGCGCGACGCCCGGGTCCAGGGCCAGGATGAAGCTGACGGGCAACTCGGCGCCCAGCTCGGCTTGGGCCTGGGCGATGTGGCCCAGACGATCCTCCGGCATGCGGATTTCCAACTCCCAGTCGCCGTCCACGTCGGCCAAACTCAGCAGCATCTGCCCGCGCTCCACGGGACGATGGTCAAGCAGGTCTTGCACGTCCCAAGTGACGACCTGCCCGGCGATGCTGGCGCGAACCTCAAGCTGCTCCGCCTTGCGCTGGTAGAGTGCCAACTGGCTGCGCAGCGATTGCAGGGTCTGGACCAACTGCGCGCGTTCGCTGTGTGAGCGGTCGCGCTCGGTGCGGTTGAGCTTGCCCCCCAGCAGCGAGTTGTTCAACGCCCGCAATCGCTCTTCCGTGGTGACCACCTGGTTGGCGAGTTCCGTGCGCTTCACCTCGACGTCGGTGTTGCGCAGCTCGAGGAGCAATTGGTTTTGCTCGACGATCGAGCCGTGCTGCACGTGCACGCGCTGCACGACGGCCTCGAGCGGCGCGAACACGTCGTGACGCCCCACCGGCTCGAGCGTGCCGCGTCCCTCCAATTCCAGGTCGGCCGGCACGAAGAACAGGGCCAGGAAGACCAGGACCACGGCCGCCAGCGCGATCTTCATCCACGGCCGACGCCGCAGTCCCCAGGCCTTGCCCAGCGCGCGAGAAATCGGGGCCAGGAACAGGCCCTCGTGTTCCCGAACGTTCGCCAGCGCCTGCACGCTGGTCTGCCGGAGAAACTCGACCCCTTCCCGAAACCCCGGCGAAGCGGGCCCGTCTCGGAACTGCTCGATCACCAGAGCGCCCAAAGGGGCTGTCTGGTGGGACGACTCCGCTTCATCCGGCGGCGATTGGGCCAGCGGCATGACCATCACCTGCCGCGAATGCGACTCGTCCAGAAAGTCGTCCAGCGGTCCTTCCAACTGCGGCGGCAGCCCCGACCGGTCTCCCTGATACCACAGGGCCTCCTGGGTCGCCACCACGCGAGCGCTCAACCGCTCGAGCGCACGGACGACGTTCGAGCGACGGTCGAACACGTCCTGGCCGCTGATCGCCTCGGCACGGCATCGTCCGCCTCGGCACGTGAGCACGCTCAGCCGGTCGCACTCCAGCAGCCGGCGGCCCTCGTTGGCAATCGCATAAGCCGTGTCCGCCAAGCGCAAGCTGGCGTGCGCCGCGCGGCCGACGCGATCCATCTTGCTCCACAGCGCTTGGCGCTCCTCGACCTGCCGCCAGGACCGGCTCTTGAGGTACTCCTGGGCGATCTGGCAGATTCGCTCGAGGAGCGTTAGGTATCCCTGTTGCACCGCCGCCGGCTTGTCGGCCCGCCGAAAGAGCTCGATGATCCCCAGGCTCTCGTGGCGGTTCCTCAGCGGCGACAGCAGCAGCAGGTAGTCGGTCGGATTGCCGGCTTGCCCGTCGCCGCTGTCGGCGCCGGGCGAAATCAGGCTGGCCTTGTCGCCGCTCGCCGCTTGCTCGAGCAGTCGCACATGGCGGGCCATGAACTCGGGCACCCTCAGTTCGGGGATCTTGCCCAACTCGTACTGGCACTCGAGCCTGAGAGAGCCGCCTTCCGCGTGCCGCAACCATACGGCTCCAGCGGTCAAAGAGAGCAGCCCGCTGAGACGCTCCAACACGTGTCGGAAGAAGTCTTCGGAGCCAAGGTCGGCCTGCTTGGCGAGGTCGCCCAATTCTTGCAGGCAGTCTCTCAACAGGCTGCGGGCCTGTTCCAGAGTCCGGCCTTCGACGTTCGAGGATTCCTGGATCACGAATCGACTCAAAAGCAGGAGAACGCTGGGGGGAGGAGAGGTGTCGAGCGCGCCGTCCGACAGCCGACGTGCGTGTTATGATCCGTTTCGGTTGGCGCCGCTCCGCTCGACGTTGCTCCCCGCAGCTTCCGGCCGCTCGAAGGCCATCCGCAGCGCGTCCAGCAGACGCTTGGCCGTGGGATAGGTCAGCGCCATCCGCTGGGTGATCTGGATGCTCTGCTGCTGCCCGAAGCGCTGCAGGCTAATCCCGAAATCCAGCAGCACCTCTTCCGCCGTGCGCTGCACGGCGCAGAAGTTCGCATACCCGACCACCGGCACCGAATCGGTGACAGCAACCCGCCGGGCAGCCGGCTGGCCGGGACCACGAGGCTCGGCCTCCTGGAAAGTTGCGGCTTGGCGATCGTCAGCCCCCTGGGCTGTCGATTCTTGTGCAGGTTTCTCTGGCGCGTGCAGCATGGCGGTCTCCCGGACGGCAACAGCCCAAGGTAGGTGGAGGGCGCAGCTCGCAACGTGCCCAACTTGCACGTGCCGGGCTGGTCGCCCTGTCGTGGATACTCGGTAAGGTTTTCGGCCCTCATACATTCGCGCAAAATGCGCGGAAGATGCGTCAGAAATTCCCGCGGAATTCGCGGCTCTTCAGCGTGCGTTTTCTTAACCGCTTGCTGCTTGGTGATTTGCAGTCGCCGCCTCCTGGGGCTCAAGGGTCCAGTCGCCGATATGCACCTGCATCGCCCTACTGCGCCATAATGAAGGCCAGATCGTCCGCAAACTCTTTGGCGCTCAGGTCGGTGATCTTGTCGAGCACGCCGGAATCCAGATTGGCGAAGAACCAGTCCAACCCAGAGGATCCAGTCATCGTGTCCTTTGGCGCCGTCGGCGGAGCAGCTCAGTGAATACCATCCCAGGATGACCTCAAGGCTTAGAGTCCAGCGGGTACCGCGTTTACGAGCTTACGATGCAACAACACCAGGCTGCCAAAGCCCCCCACCAGAGGGACAAGGCTCCCTGTCGGGTGCCCCGGCCGGTCGCGGTCAAGAGAATATCCCTATTACCAGTCCCGCAGCCGCCGCCAAAACGGGTCGCAAAAAACTGCAAAATCTTCCCAGGGGCGCACCTTCAAGAACTCGGACCACTACGCACCGGTGAAAAGCCGGGCGTAGACGCCGTTGATGTCCTCGTCGCCCTCGCCCGACCACATGATGACATACCCGCCGGTCGAAGTGCCCGCGATGCTGACGCCGTGCTGGGTCCCGTGCCGTGCAGCTATTCACGGCAACATGGGATCCAAGGTGGCGACGCCGTCAGAAGTGTTGCTGATCCGTCGCGACCAACTCAGGGCGTGACTTCAGGAGCTGTAGGTCTTAAAGCGCCTCGCAAACACGCCGAAATCGTCCTGCTGTCCAACACCGTTCCAGACGACCATGAAGCCATCGGCCGTGCGGGCGATCGAAGCGGCATACTGATCGCCGTAGCCATACAGCGACACCAGGATCGTGTTGTCGAACGTGGCCGTTCCACCGCTGTAACTGGCGACGCGGCGGGCATAGACGCCGCTGATCTACCATTGGGGCCGGCGGGCCGGGCTGTCGGCCGAGGATGCCGGGCCTTGTGCCTTAATGTTCGATTTCAGATCACTCCCAGCGCCTTGCCCACCTTGGCGAACGCGGTCACGGCCTTTTCCAGATCATCGCGCGAATGGGCCGCCGACATTTGCGTGCGGATGCGGGCCTGGCCTTGCGGCACGACCGGGTAGGAGAAGCCGATCACGTAGAGGCCTTCGTTCAGCAAGGTATCGGCCATCTGCTTGGCCAAGGCCGCGTCGCCGAGCATGACCGGGATGATCGGGTGCTCGCCCGGCACCAGGCGGAAGCCGAGCTTCTGCATCTCGGCCCGGAAGAACGCGGCGTTGTCGCGCAGCCGCCGCCGCAGCTCGTCGCTGCCTTGGAGCATCTCCAGCACCTTGATGCTGGTGGCGGCGATGGACGGCGCGAGCGTGTTGGAGAAGAGATACGGCCGCGACCGCTGTCGCAGCCAGGTGACGATCTCCTTGCGGGCAGCCGTGTATCCGCCGGAGGCCCCGCCGAGTGCCTTGCCGAGTGTGCCGGTGATGATATCGACCCGGCCCATTACGCCGTGATGCTCGTGCGTGCCGCGGCCGGTGGCGCCAGTGAAGCCGACGGCGTGCGAGTCGTCCACCATCACGAGCGCGTCGTGCCGTTCGGCCAGGTCGCAGATCGCCGGCAGGTTGGCCAGGATGCCGTCCATCGAAAAGACGCCGTCGGTGGCCACGAGCCGCACGCGGCAGTCTTTGGCGGCCTGAAGCTGCCGCTCGAGGTCGGCCATGTCGTTGTTGGCGTAGCGGAACCGCTGGGCCTTCGACAGCCGCACGCCGTCGATGATGCTGGCGTGGTTCAGCGAGTCGCTGATGATCGCGTCCTCCTCGCCCAGCAGCGTCTCGAACAGGCCGCCGTTGGCATCGAAGCACGACGAATAGAGGATCGTGTCTTCCATGCCGAGAAAGGCCGAGAGCTTGGCCTCCAGCTCTTTATGCACGGTCTGCGTGCCGCAGATGAACCGCACGGACGAGAGGCCGAAGCCGTAGCGCCGCAGGGCCTCGCGGGCCGCCTCGATCAGGTCGGGGTGATTGGCCAGGCCGAGGTAGTTGTTCGCGCACAGGTTGATCACCCGCCGGCCGGAGGTCTCGACCCAGGCGGCCTGCGGCGAGGTCATCACCCGCTCTTCCTTGTACAGCCCGGCGGCGCGGAGCTTGTCGGTCTCTTGGCGGAGGAACTCGAGGTAAGCGGTCTTGTCCATGAGGGCATCCGATACGATTCGCGGTACGGCGAGCGGGGGGCGTCAGCCCCCTGATGGGCGCTGGGTGACGCATGGCGCTCCGACGTATCAGGGGGCTGACGCCCCCCGCTCGCCTGGTTGGTTTTCTTGCTTTTGGCGGCGGCGGTCAAGCCGCCTCGCGCAAGGTGCATTGAACTGCTACAATCCTCCGCATGTACGAGACCTTCGAGCACACCGCCGACCTGGGCTTACGCGTCCGCGCGGCGAGCGAGGAGGTGCTGTTTGCCGAGGCCGCTCGGGGGCTGTTCTCGATGATTGTGCCTGAGCTGGACTCGGTGCAGCCGATGCAGACGAGGGAGTTCACCATCGCCGGCCGCCAGCGCGATTACCTGCTCTTCGACTGGCTCAACGAGCTGCTCTACACCTTCGACACGGAGCACGTGCTGTTGTCGCAGTTCGAAGTGCGGCTCAACGACGACGGCCTGACCGCCACGGCCCGCGGCGAGCCCTTCGATCCGCAGCACCATCGGCTGGACCACGAGGTCAAAGCGATCACCTACCACGGCCTGCGGATGGAGCGCAATGCCGACGGCTGGCTGGCGGAGCTGATCGTGGACATCTGACGTAGGGTGGGCAACGCCCACCAAAAACGCGACGCGACCGGACCAACGTGATGTGACCGTCAACGATCGTGCCGAATCCCAACACTTGGTGGGCAGTGCCCACCCTACACTCGGGAGCCTTCTCATGGACAACAAGCAACTGATCCTCTCCAACCTCGCGCAGGCCGATTTCACCGTAAACGCCTACCTCGCCGATCTGACCGATGCCGAGCTGCTCGTGCGGCCCGTGCCGGGGATCAACCATATCTCTTGGCAATGGGGTCACCTGATCGCCAGTGAGGCGTACCTGGTCGGCCAGGTT
>JBGQHD010000056.1:0-11734 GCA_041497795.1 Planctomycetia bacterium | reverse complement strand
CTGCAGGTTGTGCTCGACGACGACCAGCGAATGCCCGTGGTCGAGCAGGGCGTCGAAGCAATCCAGCAACTTCACGATGTCGGAGAAGTGCAGGCCGGTGGTCGGCTCGTCCAGCAAAAATAGCGTGCGGTTGCGGCCGGCGGCGGCCAGGTGGCCGGCCAGCTTGAGCCGCTGGGCCTCGCCACCGCTAAGCGTGTTGGCCGGCTGGCCCAGCCGCAGGTAGTCGAGGCCCACGTCGATCAGCCGCTGCAGGCCGATTTGCACCTTCCGCTGGCCGCGAAAGAAAGCGAACGCTTCGCGGACGGTCATCTCCAACACCTGGGCGATGTTCCGGCCCCGGTACGCGACGTCGAGCACCTCCCGGCGGTAGCGCGTGCCGTGGCACTCCGGGCATTTCATGTACACGTCGGCCAGGAACTGCATGTCGATCTCGATCTGCCCCTCCCCGTGGCAGGCCTCGCACCGGCCGCCGGCGGCGTTGAAGCTGAAGTAGCCGGCCGGATAGTTGCGCGTCCGGGCGTCCACCGTTTCGGCGAACGCCGCGCGGATCGCGTCGAAGGCCTTCACGTAGGTCACCGGGTTGCTGCGGGCCGAGCGCTGCAGCGGGCTCTGATCGACCAGCACTACGTCGTTGATCTGGCCGTCGCCGAAGACGTCGTCGTACTCCAGCGGCCGGCCGGCGGTCTTGCCGAGCCGGCGGGCGAGCGCCCCGTAGAGTGTGTCTTGCACCAGCGTGCTCTTGCCCGAGCCGCTGACGCCGGTCACCACGCACAGCAGGGCCAGCGGGAAATCGACAGAGAGGTCCTTGAGGTTCCGCCCGCGCGCCCTGGCCAAGCGGATGCGGCCGCGCGGCTCGCGGCGGCGCGATGGGACGTGCTGCGTGCGCCGGCCTGCCAAGTAGTCGCCGGTGATGCTGGTGGTGCAGGCCTCCATCTCGGCCGGCGTCCCCTGGAAGACGACGCGGCCGCCGTTTTGCCCCGCGCCGGGGCCGATCTCGATCACCTGGTCGGCGGTCCGCAGAAACGCCTCGTCGTGCTCGACCACGACGACGGTGTTGCCCCGGTCTCGCAAGCGGCTCACGGCCGCGATCAGTCCTTCGGTGTCGCGCGGGTGCAGCCCTTGCGACGGCTCGTCGAGGACGTACAGCATATTGACCAGGCTGGTGCCGAGCGCCGACGTGAGGGCCACGCGGTGGGCCTCGCCGCCGCTGAGGGTGCGCAGCGGCCGGTCGAGCGACAGGTAGTCCAGGCCCGCGGCCCGCAGATAGCCGAGCCGCGCGGTGACTTCCTCGAACATGATGCGGCCCACCTCGCGCTCCCAGTCGGTGAGCGACAGCGAGCGGAAGAATTCGATCGCGTCCCGGACTTTGAGGGCGGAGACCTCGGCGATATTCAGGCCGCCGATCCGCGTGGCCAGGGCCTCGGGCCGCAGCCGCCGGCCGCCGCAGGCCTCGCACGCGCGGTAACTTCGCCAGCGGCTGAGGAAGACGCGCACCGGCATCTTGTATTTCTTCCGCTCCAGCCAGGCGAAGAAGCCGCGCAGGCCGCCGAACTCGCGCTCGGGAACCCCCTCCGCAATCAGCCGCCGCGAGCGCTCGTCGAGTTGCGCGAAAGGAACGTCCAGCGGAATGTCATAGTCGCCGGCCAGGGCCAGCAGCTCTTGCAGCTCATGGGCATAAGACGGCGTGTTCCACGGAGCGATAGCCCCCTCGCGGATCGACTTGCGGAGCTCCGGCACGACGAGGTCCATATCGACTTCCAGCGTGTCTCCGAACCCCTCACAGGCGGGGCAGGCCCCCAGCGGGTTGTTGAAGCTGAAGAGCCGCGGCTCCGGCGCGAGATACGTCAAGCCGCACGTCTCGCAGCGCAGGCTGGTGCTCCACTGGAGCAGCCGCCAGGGCTTTCCGTCGAGGAGCACCTCTGCACCTATCGCGGCCAATGCACCCTGTTCTGTTCGATGTTGGACGTTGGACGTTGGACGTTCGACGTTCGTGGGCACGCCGTGCGTCGGGTGTTGAACGTCCAACGTCCAACGTCCAAGGTCCAACGTCGAACCAAGGGACGCCGCCCCGTCACGCGTTTCCACAAACGCCGCACAGCGGCCTTCGCCCTTGGCAAAAGCAGTTTCCAGCGAGTCCGCCAGCCGCTGGGCGGTGACGTGGCCCGCCGTGAGGCGGTCCACGATCACGTGCCAGCGATCCGCTGAAGTGGATTGCGCGCCCGTATCCGATCCACTGAGCGCCTCTTGCGCCTCGCGCGGCATCATCTCCCAGAGCTGGTCGAGCGCCACCGTCCGGCCGGCGACGATCGCTCGCACGAAGCCGTCTTCGTGCAGGTCGCGGGCAACGGTTGTCGGGTCGGCGCCGCTCAGGTCGAGCGGAAAGGCAACGACGAACCGCGTGCCGTCCGGCAGCTCTTGCAGCGCCTGGGAGGCCAACTGCGGGTTGTCGCGGCGCACTTCCTGTCCGCAGCCGGTGCAAAGGATGCGGCCGATCTTCGCGAACAGCAGCCGCAAATAGTCTAGGGCCTCGGTCGCCGTGCCGACGGTGGAGCGGTTCGACCGGCTGGGGCTGCGATGCCCCACGGCGATCGTCGGCGGGATGCCGTCGATCCGCTCGGCTGCCGGGCGCTCGAGCTGCTCGAGGAACTGCCGCGTGTAGGCCGAGAAGCTCTCGATGTACCGCCGCTGTCCTTCGGCGTAGAGGGTGTCGAGGGCCAGACTGCTTTTGCCGCTGCCGCTGACGCCGCAGATGACCACCAGCCGCCGGCGCGGGATATCGAGGTCGATCTGCTGGAGGTTGTGCACCTCGACGCCGCGAAGCTCGATGCACTGTCGCTGGTTGCAGTCGCCCACCGTTGCTCCATTTGTGGGGCACGTTTCCTTGTGGGGCACGTTTCCAAACGTGCCTGCTGGTTCGCGGCACGCGGGAAGCGGGAAGCGGGAAGCGTGCCCCCCACGCTCTGAACACATCGCCACGCAGTAATGCTAGCCCCGGGGGCCTGGATCAGCCAGCCGGGCTTTTCGGACTGGAAATGGAATGACGGTTTGAGTAGAAACCGCCCCGCATCTACCTTTCAGCCGCTGGCGTGGCGGGAACCCTGCTGGCGGTCGTGTCGGATGGCTCTCTATCGGGAACAACGCATGCTTCGCACTCGCTCAGCGGTCTGGGCTTTGATCGGCGGAATGGTTGCCTGGGGCGTCGCGGGCGATGCTCGCGCGCAAAACCCCTTCGGCGGGTTCCGGCTCTTCAAGCAGGTCGAGGCCGACCCGAACAATCCCTATCCCTTGGCCAAGGCCGACGGTCCGTGGATGATCATGGCGGCCACCTTCGGGGCCCGCGGCGCCCGCGACCCCGCCGAGGGCGAGCGGATGCGGCAAGAGGCGTTCGCGCAAGCCCAGGAGCTGGTCCACGAGCTGCGGCAGGAATACAAGCTGCCGGCGTACACGTTTGTTCGCCGGATCGACGTGGAGGAGACCGTGCAGGGCCGTGGCATCGATCCCCGTGGCCGCCCGCGGCAGATGCGCTACCAGCACAAGCCCAGCACGGAGGAAGTTGCCGTGCTGGTCGGCAATTACACCGCGGTGGATTCGGCCGAGGCCGAGCGCGATCTGAAGATCATCAAGGACAGCGATCCCAAGTCGCTCGACCTGGTCGAGCTGCAAAAGCACGGCCGCTGCACGTATCAGCAGCTCGTCGCCTACCGGCTCAGCCAGAAAACGGTCACGCCCGAGCAGTTCAAGACGGCCAATCCGGTAAGCTGGCTGCAAGGCGGGCAGAAAGTCCAGGTCAACAACACCACCCGGCAATACGGGCCGATGGGCAGCGCCTTCGTCACCCGCAACCCGATGCTGCCCAAGGACGACTTCAAGTCGCCGCAGGTGGACCGCGTGGTCTATGAGATGAACAAGGATGTCGACCCGGCGAATCAAAGTCTGCTCAATTGCCGCGGCAAATACACGGTGCAGGTGGCCACGTTCACCGGCGCGGTGGTCATGGACCAGAAGAAAATCCGTGAGCTGGAAAACGGCCAGAGCCACATGGACAGCCGCCTGGCCGAGGCCGCTTCAAAAGCCCACCAACTCGCCAAGGCGCTGCGTCTCAAAGGGTTCGAGGCTTACGAATTCCACGATCGCGGCGCCAGCATCGTGACAGTGGGAAGCTTTGATTCAGTCGGCACACCTCGGCCCGATGGCAAACTGGAGATGCAACCGCAGATGTTGCAGACGATTCAAGTATTCGGTCCGGACCCCGTGACAGGCCAGCCCAAGTCGTTCGCCTCGCTGGGCATTCCGTTCGACGTGCAGCCGGCGCCGGTGCTGGTGCCGCAGCGCTCGGTGGCCTCGGACTACGCGGGCGTGGGACTGTTCGGCTGGCGGTAGGCACGTAGGGTAGGCTTCCAGCCTGCCAAGAAGGCAAGATGCCGGCCTCCACGTCAAGCGTTCGGCGTTTGGCGCACATAGTGCCCGCTGCGGCCGCCGGACTTTTCTTCCAGGCGAATGTCGGTGATCTCCATCGCCCGGTCCACGGCCTTGCACATGTCGTAAATGGTGAGCGCCGCCACGCTGACGGCCGTGAGGGCCTCCATCTCGACGCCGGTCTTAGCTGTCACGCGCACCGTGGCTTCGATGACGACCGTCGCATCGTCCGCGAAGGCAAACGACAGCGCCACGCTCTCCATCGGCAGCGGATGACACAGCGGGATCAGCTCGCTGGTCCGCTTGGCCCCCATGATGCCGGCCAGGCGGGCCACCTCCAGCACGTCACCCTTGGCCAGCTTGCGGTCGCGGATGAGCGCCAGCGTCGCCGGTTGCATGCGCACCCGACCGCTGGCCCGCGCGACGCGCTCGGTGACGGGCTTGTCGCCTACGTCCACCATGTGGCTGGCGCCCTGGGGGTCGAAGTGGGTCAGTGAGCTGCCCGGCGGATCTCGTCGTTTCTCTTTCATTGCCGGCCACTCTGCAGGATTTCCCACACGTGGATCGTGCGGTCGAAGCCGGCGGAGACGAGTTGCTTGCCGTCGGGGCTGAAGACGACGCAGTAGACGGTGTTCTTGTGGCCCTCGGCGGTGGTCAGCTCCTTGCGGTCCGCGGCGCTCCACAGCCGCACGACGCCGTCGGACCCGCCGGAGGCCAACACACGGCCGTCGGGCGAAAAGGCCAGCGATTTGAGCCGCGGCGAGCGCGTCTTGAGGCCGCCATCGCTCTTGTAGGACGGATTTCCAATCCGTCCGCGATTGTCGCCCGCTCTGGCGGACGGATTGGAAATCCGTCCTACGTCAGCAGCCTCCGGCTTCCAGAAGCGGATTTCACCGTCGGCCCCGGCCGAGGCGAAGAGGTCCTCTTTGGGCGAGAAGGCAATCGCCTCGACCGCGGCGGCGTGGCCGGCGAGCGTCTGCACCAGGCCCTTCGACTCGACGCCCCACAGGCGAATCGAGTTATCGTCAGCCCCCGATGCCAGCAGCGAGCCGTCGGGCGAGAAGGCCACCGTCTGCACGTTATTCTCATGCCCGGTGAGCACGGCAAGCTGCATGCCGGATTCCACGCTCCAGAGCCGCACCGTCTTGTCGAACGCGCCGGAGGCCAGCAAGGCGCCGCTGCGCGACGCGGCGGCACAGCTCAAGTAGTCTTGATGCCCGGCGAACGTCGTTTTCAGCTCCCCTTCGGCCGACCAGACCTTGAGCGTCTTGTCGAGACTGGCCGTGGCCAGCCGGCCGTCTTTGAGGAACTCGACGAACGCCACGCCGTCGCCGTGCCCCTTCAGCGTGCCGACGTGCCGGCCGTCGGCCGCGTTCCAAATCTTGACCGTGTTATCCAAGCTGGCCGTGGCGAGCTTCTTGCCGTCGGCCGAGAACGCCGCCCAATAGACGGCGTTATTGTGGGTGAGCGTGCGGAGCGATTTGAGCTTGGGCATCGCGTCAGGCATGAGACACTTCCTTGGGAAGCGAGCGTCGGACTTTCATCGCTTGCCACCAGGCCACGATTATCACGTACAATAGGCTTCAAGGCGAGTGGCCGTCGTTTGCCACCGGCCGTTTCCGCCGCACGAGGTGTCGTCATGCCCAGTCCGTTTCCCGGCATGGATCCGTTCCTGGAAGACCCGGCGTATTGGTCGGATTTCCATTCAAGGTTCGTCAACTTCTGGTGTGAGGCGGTGGCGGATGCCTTGCCGCCCAATTACGAAGCCGGGTTGGGCGAGCGCGTCTATCTGATCGAACACGATCCGGAGGAGCGCAAACTGGTCTTTCCCGACGTGGCGATCACTCAGACCGATGGACCGGGTTCGAAGTCCGCGGGCGCCGGCGCCGTCGCCACGCTGGAGCCGGTCACGATTCCGCTCACCATCCTCGAAGGACCGCGCGAGACGTACATCGAAATCCTGCACCGTCCCGACCGCTCGCTGGTGGCGGTGTTGGAGCTTCTCTCGCTTGCCAAGGAGCGGCTGGGCCGCACAACCTACCTTGCCGAGCGCAGGGCGATCTTGTACCAGCAAGTGCACTTAGTGGAGTTGGACCTCTTGCGGGGCGGTCGCCGGCCGCCACTGGCCAAGCCGCTGCCGCCGGGCGATTGCTACTACCTGGTCTCGCGAGCTGAGCAGCGGCCCGACTGCCAAGTGTATGCCTGGGGGCTGCGGCAGCCTCTGCCGGCCCTGCCGGTGCCCCTGCGCGCGCCGGACCCCGATCTGGTCATCGACCTGGGAAACGTCTTCGCCACGGCCTATGACCGTGGGCGCTTCCAGCGGCGCATCGGCTACCACGGTCCGCTGCCCGGCCACCTGCGTGCGGATGAGAGGTCTTGGGCGGAGGCGGCGGTCCAAGGGAAGTAGCGATCATAGGGTCCGCTGTGCGGACCACTAACTTGGAGATGCTAGTCCGCACAGCAGACCCTACTTGACCTGTACAATGAAGGCCTGGAGGATCATCGCATGCCGTTGCGCGACCATTTCCGTCCGCCCCTCGATGAGGAGACCTCCTGGGAAGGTTTGCACGGCGGCTGGCCGATGATGATCGTGGCCGGCCTTGCCCGGCACCTGCCGCCTCGATACATCGCCGCCCCGCGCGTTCACCATGGCTCTGCCGTGGAGATTGATGTGGCAGCTTACGAGAAGGATGAACCAGCTTTCGCTGCGTCGGGCGCGACGGACGGCGGTGGCGTGGCGACCGTGGCCTGGGCGCCACCGGAGCCCACACTGGCCGTCGCGACCGACCTGCCGGACGTGGATGAGTACGAGGTGCGCGTGTACGACAGCAAGCGCGGCCGGCGGCTCGTGGCCGCCGTCGAAATCGTCAGTCCCGCCAATGAGGACCGGCCCGAGCATCGTCGGGCTTTCGTCGCGAAGTGCGCGGCTCTGCTGCAGAATCAGGTTTCTCTGGCGATCGTCGACATCGTCACCACGCGGCACTTCAATCTCTATGCCGAGCTGCTGGATGTCCTCGGGCAAACGGACCCGCTGCTAACGCCTACAGCGCCGCTAATCTACGCCGTGGCCTGTCGCGAAGCGCGCAAGGATGATGCTTGGCGGCTCGAAGCCTGGGCGCATGCGCTGGCCCTTGGACAGCCGCTGCCGACGCTACCTCTCTGGCTCGCCGACGACTTGGCTGTGCCGCTGGAGCTGGAAGAGAGCTATGAGGAAACGTGTCGCATCCTGCGCATTGCATGACTCCGGGCCGCATCTTCAGCGCCCCTCTCTCATTGCTCCCTCCGCCCTTGGCGGAATCCGCAATCCTCGACAAGTAGCGACGCGGGGCGCCACGCGGACGATTCGCGGACGATCGTGGTCCGCACAGCGGACGCTACTTCACTGCGCTCGGGAATCACTTATTCTTAGGCCGCTTTCCGGGCTTCAAGGTCACGCTGCCACTTTGCTCGGTAACCTTCCATAGCCCATCCTCGCGAACGAGAAGGTTCATGCGGTATCCAATCTCGGCGGTGAAAACCGCATCACGATTTTCGATGCGGTGAACCACGATGGCGGAATCACCGCTGATCTCTTCGTGAACGATTTTTGTTTCTCCCTGGTAATGGAGGGAGAACTGTTGTTCGATGAGCTCAAGAACAACCTTGGGCGTCGTTTTCGAAGCCAGCTTGGCGACGGTTTTCATGTCGCTCTTTGCGGCGGCCTCGTTCCATCGCTTGATGACTTCGCTCGGCGAGGGGTCGTGAGCGTCTTTGGGCTTGTCCTGTCCAGCGACGAAAGACGCAACGGCCCACAGAACCAGAATGCCAAATGCTCGGTTCATCGCGTTCTCCCCAAGAGACGGTAGGGCCGGCCCGCGCTCGCCGCGCAAACTGTCGCACCTACGGAGATTGTCCCATCTACGAAACCGCCTAGCCGACCAGCTCCCGCATCGGCTCGTACTGCGTGTGATCGACCAAATACTGCGGGCGGCCGGTGAGGTCGGGGATCGTCTGGTGGGCCACGTCGATGCCCAGGGTGTGATACAGCGTGGCGAAGACTTCCTGGAAGTGGACGGGGCGGTCCTTGGGCACTTCGGCGAACTTGTTGGTCGAGCCGATCACTTGCCCGGTGCGCATGCCGCCGCCGGCCAGCAAGGCGCAGGCCACCTGCGGCCAGTGGTCGCGGCCGCCGTTCTTGTTGATCCGCGGGGTGCGGCCGAACTCGCCCCAGACGACGACGCTGGTGTCCTTATCCAGGCCGCGGTCGCGCAGGTCGTCCAGCAGCGTCGAGAGTGCCTGGTCGAAGAGCGGGAAATGGTCGCGGGCATTCTCGAACATCGTGCCGTGCGGGCGGCCGTGCCAATCCCAACGGCCGTAGGCTAGCGTCACGACGCGGGCCCCGGCTTCGATCAGCCGCCGGGCAGCCAGGAAGTAATCGTTCTGAATCGCCCCAGCGTCGCCGTAGCCGGCCGGCTCGTCGGACCCGCCGCGGTAGCGCTCGCGAATCCGCGGGTCTTCCTTCTCGACATCGAGCGCGTCGGCCAGGCGGCTCGAGGTGAGGATGCCGAAGGCTTGCTGATAGAAGGCGTCGGCCCCCTCCAGCGCGCCGCTCTTTTCGACCTCTCGCTTGAGGCGATCCAGGTCGTTCAGCAGCGATTGCCGTGAGCCGAGCTGCGCGCGGCTGAGACCGCGCAGGTCGAAGCTGGCCTTCTCGGCGTTGGGGGCAAAGGGAGCATGGGCCTGGCCGCAGTAGCCGGGCTGGCCGAGATCGCCCCAGGCGCCGCCCTTCATCTTCGTCGTCAAGGTGACGAACGCCGGCACGTCGGCAACGACCGGTCCCTTGAGCTTCGAGACCACGCTGCCCAGGCACGGCCAGCCGCCGGGCGGCTGCGGCATGTGCGGCTGCCCGGTGAGGCATTGAAACTGTGCATGCCGGCCCTCGGAGCCAACCAGCGAGCGGATGATCGCCAGGCGGTCGATCCGCTGGGCGAGCTGCGGCAGCAGCTCGCAGATTTGAATGCCCGGCACGTTGGTGGCGATGGGCTGGAACTCGCCGCGGATGTCGGCCGGGGCGTCGGGCTTGAGGTCCACCATGTCCTGATGCGGCGGCCCGCCGGAGAGAAAGATCATGATCACCGACTTGTGCGACCGCGTGCCACCGGCCGAGCCAGTGCCAGCCATCGCCTCGGCCCGCAGCAACTGCGGCAGGGTGAGGCCCCCCATCGCCAGCCCGCCGATGCGCAGAAAAGACCGGCGCGACACGCCGTCGCAAAACCGGCCTGCCTTGTCGATTGGATGTTTGTGGATTGGATTCCGGCCGCCGTACAGGGTCATCATGCGGTCGCTCCCGCGCTGGGACGCATTACCAACCACCGCCGCAACTTCAGGCACTCGCACAGCGCTCGAAGGTAGTACACGCCGAGTCGAATTGCAATCGAGAAGAGGAGCCACGAGCGAGGGAGGCAGGTAGTGGGGTCTGCCCCACTACTGGGAGGCACCGCATCTTGACGCTTTGCATCCATCAGCTTCATAATCCTGATGCGTCGTGCGCGATCAGCTCGCCGAGCACAGCGGCACCGTAGCGGTGCTGTCGCGCGCCGGCGAGCGCCGATGCTGGCGCAGAATCGTCCCCGTAGCTCAATTGGATAGAGCGTCGGCCTCCGGAGCCGAAGGTTACAGGTTCGAATCCTGTCGGGGATATTTCTATCCTTCCGCCTCTTTGGTTGGTGCAACGCGATGCAGACCGATCCCGTTTGGTGCGAAACGTCCTAGCGTCGTTGGGGTTTACGGCGATCTTCGGGTCGCCGTTTTCGTAGGGCTCGCCGGCGTTTTCGGTGCAATCTGGCGCAACTCGTAGCGTTTGCGACGCGGGCGCGACGGCACCATTTTCGGCACCTCTCGGCACCATAGTGGGCACCTCGCGCTGCGATGTTTTCGCCGCTGGCCCCTTCCGTTCCGGCCCGTGCGTGCCCGTGGCCCGAAGTTCCGCGGCTTCGTTCTGCGGGCTGACGCCCACGCTGGGCGGGGCGGCTAGCGATTTGATGGCCGCCGTCTGGTCGTGCAGGCCGATGTGGGTGTAGACGCCCAACGTCAGTCGAACGTCGCTGTGCCGGGCTAGCGTCTGGGCGATCTTGGGCGAAAGGCCAGCCCTTTCGAGGCTAGTGATGAACAGGTGACGGTTGCTGTGGAAGTCCGCAAATAAGCCGTCCCCGTTCCGGTAGGCGAGGAAGTCGGTTTTCGCGCGGCGCTCTCGCTCCTCAGGCGTCTCTCCCTCCTCAATCCATCTGGTTCGGGCCGCTGCCAGGTCGAGTTGCATCATCTTGTGCGTCTTCCGTTCCGTGCCGCCGGGCACCCGACCCGACACCGGAAAGAGGAGACCGTCGTCCTCTTGATCGGGCTTCGTGGCTAGCCACTCGTTTAGCCGTCGAACCACCTCCGGATGCAAGATTTGGGTGTCCTGCCGCTTCCGCTCGCTGTAGCAAGCCGCCACGGTCGCCGTCGCCGGCTCGCCGTCCAGGCGGAACGACCGCCGTGTGAAGCTGCCGATCTCGCCCTTGCGGAAGCCGGTCCAGCCAGCCAGCACGTACATCATCGCTCGGTCGGGGCCAGGGATGGTCTCGATCACCTTGCCATGTTGGGCCGCGTCGACCAGCAAGGCAAACTCCTCGGTTTCAAGCGCCCGCCGATCGTGGCGGCGATCCGTGCTGACATTTAGCTTCGACAGGTGGGCAAGCGGATCGATCAGTGACCGCCGGTCCCGCACCAGCCACCGCGTGAACTGTTTGGCTGACTTCAGATAGTGATTATGCGTCTGGGCGCTTTTCCCAGCTTCGCGGAGGCCGCCGAGGAAATCGAGTGCTCCGCTGGCGGAGATGTCGCCGATCAACTTCCACTTGCGGCCATCAATCATGCGTTGAAGCTGCGTGGTCGCGGTGTGAACCTGCTTGGGCGTGACGCCCTTGTTCTTGAGGTAACGTTTGAAATCCGCCATGTGCTCGCTCAACGGACGCTTCCGCTGTTCCTCAGTGGGATCGACCAGACCCGCCTTCTGGCGCTCGACCTTGCGGACAAGCTCGTTCAGCATCGCCTGGGCAGCCGTCTTGTCGGCAGCCAGGGGCACTCGTTTCTCGGTGCCGTTCTCACCGCGGTAGCGGCCCCACCACTTCTTGGACTTCGCTTTGACCTTCTGGCCGGTCTTCGGGTCGGTCGCCACGATCGGTTTCTTGTACAAGCTTGCCACGTCGTCGTTCTCCAGCATTTGGCGGGACCCGCGGTCGAGTCCCAGGGGTGGACATTTTCTATCGTTTGCGGCAAACCTCAAGCGAAGCTGCCGAGGATT
>JBGQHD010000055.1:0-11866 GCA_041497795.1 Planctomycetia bacterium | reverse complement strand
CGAGGGAGGAGCGGTAGTTGACGGCGATTCTCCCTCGCTTGCGCTTCGGGCTAGTGTACGCATGCTCACAACGACCTTGCCGATGTTCTTCCGCTGCGCCATGTAGCGGAAGGCCCCTGCCACATCTGCCACGGCGAAACGCGTGTAGTGCAACGGGCGATAGTGCCCGGCCGCAAAGTGCTTCATCACCGCGGCCAGCAGGCTGCGGATGTACTTCGGCCGCTGCCGCAGCATGCGGTCCAGGTCGATGGCGAAATACGAGAGGTTGTCCTGGAACGGCGACAGGCCGATCATGCGGTTGGCATAGATGTCGATCTTGCCTATCTCCAGGAAGCGGCCGTACGCCCGCAGGCAGCCGATGCTCTTGGGGATGGCCTCGCCGGGCAGCGAGTTGAGGACGACGTCCACGCCCTCGCGGTTGGTGAGCCGCATGATCTCGTCGGCAAACGCCAGCGATCGCGAGCTGAGCACGTGCTCGACCCCCAGGCCGTGCAGGAAGTTTCGCTTCTCCTCGCTGCCGGCCGTGCAGAAGATTTCGGCACCCACCTGCTGGGCGATCTGGATCGCCGCCAGCCCGACGCCGCCGGCCCCGGCATGGATCAGCACGCGCTCGCCGGCTTGCAGGTCGGCCAGCCGCCGCAGGGCGTAGTGCGCCGTGAGGAACGTGATCGGGATCGTGCAAGCGGCTTCGTCGTCGATGCCGCGGGGCCGATGCACCAGAGCATAGTCGGCCGTGCGGGCGTGTGAGGCGAAGCTGTACGGAGCCACGCCGCAAACCGCGTCGCCCACTTTGAATCGCTTCACCCCCTTGCCAACGGCCGTCACCACGCCGGAGCATTCGATGCCCAGCGGCACGATCTCGTCGCGAATGCCCGGGTACAGGCCCATCGCCTTGAGCACGTCGCTGAAGTTCAGGCCGGCCGCGCGGATTTCGATCTCGACTTGTCCGGCCTCCGGCGGCTGGCGCGTGAACGAGGCGAAGTTAAGGTTCTCGATGCTCGTCGTCTTGCCGACGCGAAGCTGATAAGCGCCGTACGAAGGCAGCTTGTGGACGCCGGCGGCGCCGTCGGTGGGCAGCGCATCGGGCGCCGCCGCCAGGCGCGCCACGTAGCGCTGCCCGGCCCGGTACGCCACCTGGTTCTCCGGTCCCGATTCGAGAGGAGGCAGCTCCCTTGGCTGGGCGACGGCGCGCAACTCTTCGGCCAGCGCCGACGCGGAGTCGGCGGCTTCCGCGGCCGCATCCAGATCGACCAGCCGGCAGTTCAGCTCCGGGTGCTCCATCGCCGCCACACGGCCCAGGCCCCACAGCGGGGCCTGGCCGACGGCGACCGGCTCCGTGTCGTCGGCCGAGGCGCTGAGGTCTTGCGCCCCGCGGGTGACGAGCCACAGGTCCGGCGGGCTGTCGAAGTGCTTGCTGCGGGCCAATTCGCGCACCAGTTGCAAAGCACTGCCGACACCCAGGCGGCGGGTGGCGCTGAGCATGGCCTCGGCGTCCTTGTAGGACGGATTGGCAATCCGTCCTACGTTGCGGCCATTGGCGCTTGGCGAAGGAATGTCGAGACTCCACAAGTGAATGACACCGGCACAAGTCCGCGGCCGACCACTGACCCCTGTCCCCTGGCTCCTGACTCCTGATCCGAAAACCTCGCCCAGCACGCGGCGATAGTCGTCACCGCTGAGCGGATCGAACTCATCGTCGGCATGCACGAGCACGGCGTCTTGGCCGTGGCGATCTTTCAATTGGGACGCCAAGGCCTCGGCGACGCCCGTGCGGTCGGCGAAGATCAGCCACGTGCCGGGCTGGGCGGCGGCCGCGTGCCCGTTAGCCTCCGCCGCGTCGGGCAGCGGGCGTTGTCGCCAGTGGATGCGATAGAGCCAATCGCGGATGGACTCGGCCTTCTCCCCAGCTTGGCCGGCGCGGCCGAGGCGCTGCACGCGAACGCCGGAAAGCTCGACGAGAACCCGCCCGGTCTCGTCGAGGATGAACACGTCTCCCTCGACCGACTCGGGACTGGGCCGGTTGTCTTCCGACGTGCGGACGGCGTACGTGAACATCTTCTCGGTCAGCGGGGCATGGAACGCCACGCGCCGCACGCCGACCGGCATATACGTGTACGGGCTGTAGCCGCCGTCGGCCTCCAGGGGCACGATGCCGGCCACCGTTTGCAGGCAGCCGTCGAGCAGCGCCGGGTGCAGGTGGTACTGCTTCAGCTCCGCCGCGACCGACGAGGGCAGCGCGATGGCGGCCAGCGCGTCGCGGTCAGTGCGGCGCAGGTCATCGAGCACCTGGAAGGCCGGGCCGTAGGCCAGGCCACGGTTCTTCACTTGCTCGTAGAACACCTCGCGGCTGTCCTGGGCCACGACGCGCGAGCGAACGTCGTCGAGATCGATGCGGCGTGGTTCATTCCCACCAGACCCGCTCGCCTTGGCACGGCTCAGCCGGCCCAGCGCGTGCAGCGTCCATTGTGGCTTAGCGTCGGTCGCCTCGGCCGGAATGCTGTAGGTCTCGAACGAGCACTCGCCGCCCGACTCCGGCGAGACCGTGACCTGCACCAGCCGGCCCGCGCCTTCCGGCAGGAACATCGCCTGCTGGATCACCAAATTCTCGATGGCGTGCGGCCCGGGGCCGAACATCTGATCGGCGGCGGCCAGGCCCTGCTCGATATAGGCCGCGGCCGGCGTGACGGCCGAGCCTTGCACTTGATGATCTTTGAGGTAAGCCGGCGAGCTGCCGCTGAGGCGGACTTCGAACAGCCGCTGCTCCAGCGGGCTGGGCACGGCGCTGCCCAACAGCGGATGCAGCGAAGGGCCACGGCTCGCGCCGCCGAAGGTGCGCTTGACCGACTGCTTGTTCTCGTTGAACCAGTACCGGCTGCGCTCGAAGGGGTAGGTCGGCAGACAGAGGCGGCGGCGCGGGCGGCCCTCGTCGAGAGCCGGCCAATCGACCTTCACGCCGAGCACGTACAGCTCGCACAGCGTGCCGAGCAGCACGCGCCAATCGTCTTGCCCTTGCCGCAGCGAAGGCAGCCAGGCGACGTCGAGCTTCGGCAGGATGCGCTTGGCGGAGGGGAGCAAGTGCGGGGTCGGCCCGACTTCGAGCATCGCGTCCAGCGGCAGGTCCTCGGCCTGGCCGAGGAAAGCCATGCTTTCGGCGAAGCGCACCGTGCCGCGGATGTGGTCCCGCCAATATCGGGCCGTGGGCGCCTCGGCGAGCAGCTTGCCGGTGAGGTTCGAGACCAGCGAAATGTTCGGCCGGCGGTATTCGATCTCGGCGGCGCGGCGTTCGAACTCCGCCAGCATCGGCTCCATCAGCGGCGAGTGGAAAGCGTGCGAGACGGTAAGCTGCTGGGTACGGATGCCCTGGGCCTCGAACTGCTTGACGAGTGTTTGCACGGCTTCGCCGACGCCGGAGATGACGGTGTTCTCCGGTGCGTTATGGGCGGCGATGGAGACGCGATCGGCAAAGGGGGCGACCGCCTCGGCGACCTTCGTCATCGGGGCAAAGACCACCGCCATCTGCCCGCCCGGCGGCAGTTGCTGCATCAACCGGCCACGCAAGGCAATCAGCCGCAGAGCGTCTTCCAGGCTGAGCACGCCGGCCACGCAGGCGGCCACGTACTCGCCGACGCTATGGCCCAGAACGACCGCCGGCTCGATGCCCCAGGCCCGCCACATGGCGGCCAGGCTGTATTCCAGGGCGAACAAAGCCGGCTGCGTGAAGGCGGTTTGGTTGAGCGGCGAGTCGTCGAGCTTCGCCGGATAGAGCACCTCCAGCAGCGGCCGCTCCAGCTCGCCGCGGAGGATGGCATCGCACTCGTCCAGCGTCTTGCGGAACACCGGCTCCGCTTCGTACAGCGACCGGCCCATGCCGACGTACTGCGAGCCTTGGCCGGTGAACAGGAAGGCGATCTTGGGACGCGTGGCCGATTTCACCTGGCCGATCTTGCCGCCGGACAGCTTTTGCCCGTTGGCGGCCGCCGTCAGTTGTTTTTGCAGCGCCTCGCGGCTCTCGGCGACTACCGCCAAGCGTTGATTGAAGTGCGAGCGGCCAACATTGGCCGAGTGGCAAAAGTCGGCCAGCTCCGCGTCCTCGCGAGTCCCCAGGTCTTCGGCGAACTCGCTGGCCAGCTTGGCCAGCGCCGTCTCGGTCTTGCCCGAGAGCGCCAGCACGTGCAGCGGACGCTCGGGCAACTGCGTCTCATCCGCCGCGGGCTTGGCCGGCACGGCCTCTTCCAACACCACGTGCGTGTTCGTGCCGCCGAAGCCGAAGCTGCTGATTCCCGCGATCCGTGGGCCGCCGCCGGATTGCCAGGGCATCAACTGCGTGGGAATCTTGAGCCGCGTGCCGGTCAGCGAGATGTTTGGATTCAGCTCGCGGAAATGGGTTTGCGGCACAAGCTGGCCATGCTGCATCATGAGCAGCACCTTGACGATGCTGGCCATGCCCGACACCGTCTCGGTGTGGCCGATGTTGGCCTTCACGCTGCTCATGTACACCGGCGGTTTGACGCCTTCCGCGTCGCGGAACACGTCGGCCAGCGCCTGCACTTCGATCGGGTCGCCCAGCGGCGTGCCGGTGCCGTGCGCTTCGATGTAATTGACCTGGTCGGGCGTCAAGCCGGCGCCGGCCAGCGCCGCGCGAATGACCGCCTTCTGCGAGTTGCTGTTGGGCGCCGTGATGCCGGAGGTGCGGCCGTCCTGGTTGATGGCCGTGTTGCGGAGGATGGCCAGCACGTGGTCGCCGTCGCGGACGGCGTCGGTGAGCCGCTTGAGCACGATCATCGCGCAGCCTTCGCCGCGGACGTAGCCGTTGGCCGCGGCGTCGAACGGCCGGCACTTGCCATCGGGCGAGAGCATGCGGGCCTTGGAGAAGGCGATCGTCGTCTCCGGCGAGAGGATCATGTTCACGCCGCCGGCCAGCGCTGCGTCACACTCCCGGTTGCGCAGGGACTGTACGGCCAGGTGCACCCCCACCAGCGACGACGAGCAGGCCGTATCGACCGACATGCTCGGCCCGCGGAAGTTGAGCATGTACGAAACGCGGTTGCTGGCGATGCTCAGCGCGTTGCCGGTGCCGACGTGGGCGTCGATATGGTGGTAATAGTCTTCGAATTGGATCGGCACCTTCGAGTAATCGCTGCCGCCGATGCCGACGAAGACGCCCGTCGCCGATCCGCTCATCCGCTCCGGCGACAGGCCACCGTATTCGAGCGCCTCCCACGAGACCTCCAGCAGCAGCCGCTGCTGGGGGTCCATCCTCGCGGCTTCGCGGGGCGTAATGCCGAAGAACAGGGCATCGAACTGGTCCTCGCCGGCAACGAGGCCGGCCCATTTCACCGACATCTTGCCGGTTTCTTCGCCGGTGGGATCGTAGAACTCCTCCACGTTCCAGCGCGTGCTGGGAATCTCGCCCGTGGCGTCGCGGCCTTCGCTGATCAGCCGCCAGAACTCGCGCAAGTTGGTGGCGCCGGGAAAGCGGCAGGCCATGCCGACGACGGCGATCGGCTCGGCGACGCGAGCGTTCTCCTTCAGCCGCTGCTCCAAGAGCTGACGCTTGGCCGGCGACAACTGGGCCAAACGCTGCGAGATTTCGCCTTGGGATACTTCCGACATCGTCGTGCTTGCCTGATTGTATGGTCATCGGCAGGACGGACGGTCCGTCCCACGATGTGCGGGCCGTGCTGCTGCCCGCCGTCGGCCAAACCGCCTATTGTGGTTGCTTGTCTGCCGGGCGCAAAGCCCCCCGACGACACCACCGACGAGGAGAGATTAGGCCGCGCGAGCAAAGCGCGGGCGGTGCGGTGCCGCCGTGAAGGACTTCCGCCGAGCCACCCTCCCGCCGTGAGTGTTGACAAAACGCAACAACGCCCCCTGGAACTACATACCACCAGGGGCGCGGCGGTCAAATCACCGCTGGCGGAACATTCCCTCCCGACCGGAAAGGCCGCCCAGGCGACATTCCCAGCGCGCGATCAGAGCGAAGCGGCCTTGCTACGATCCCATCGCCGCCCGAGCTTCGTCGTCGCTGAGGTTCTCGATTTCCGCCAACAAAGCCTCAAAGCTGGCATCTCCGTTGCCTTGAGCCGAGCTGTTATCGCTTGCCTCCTGAGCGTCGGCGGGATGGCCACCGCCGCCCGACGCCCGGGCGGTCTCGCCGGCCAGGTAGCGGGCCAGCATGGCCGCCGTGGGGTGATTCCAAGCCAGCACGGGCGTCAGTTCGATGCCCAGCCAGCTCTCCAGCTCCTGCGACAACTCGACCGCCGACAGCGAGTCGATGCCGTAGTCGGCCAACGGCTTGTCGCGGTCCAGTTCGGCCGCCGGCACCTCGGCGCGGCGCATCAGCCAATCCAAGAGCCAGGTCTCGATCCGCTCGGCCAGCCGATCGACCTCCTGGGAAGACATCGGCTGCGGGGGTGAATGGTGCGCGCCGGGCGAGCCGTTTCGGACATGACCGTTGGCCGCCGCCGATCCCTGATGACCATTCTCGTGGCCGTTTTCGTGATGGCCATGGCCATTGGCCTGCGAGCCGTTGCTGGCGGCGTGTCCGTTCGCCCTGTGCCCGTTATGCGCGTGGCCGTTCCGCGAGTGCCCGTTGCCGTTATGTCCGTTGCCGTTATGTCCGTTGCCGTTATGTCCGTTGCCGTTATTTCCGTTGCCGTTATTTCCGTTGCCGTTGTGTCCGTTGCCGTTGGCCGTGACGCCATTTTTTGCCGCGCCGTTGAGCGCATTGGCGCCGTCGCCGTGGGCCCCGTTTCCGTTGACGGCCGCGCCGTTGACCGCGTGGCCGGCCAATCGGCTGGGCGCCGTCCACTGGGCCAGGGTCTTCAAGTCACCGTCCAGGTACCGTTGGCGGCAGAATTGCCGTTGGACCTTGCCGCTCGTCGTGCGGGGCAAGTCGGTCTGGCGAATCAGCACCACGGCGTGGGTGTCCACGTCGTGTTCGCGGGCGATCTCCCGCCGCACGGCGCGGATCACCTGGTCGAAGTCGCTGTCGCGAAACTGGCGGTCCACCTCGTGGACCACGACCAGTTGCTCTTCGTCCCAGCTATCCAGCGCGAACACCGCCCCGCCGCTGGCACACAGCGCCGGGTGCGCCTGCTCGGCCGTGCGCTCCAAATCTTGCGGATAGTGGTTGCGGCCGCGAATGATGATCACGTCCTTGCGCCGGCCCGTGACGAACAGGTGCCCGTCGGCCATGAACCCCAAGTCACCGCTCCGCAGGTAGCGGGCCTGCGCCGGGTCATCGGCCAGATGGGCGTCGAACGTCTGCGCGTTGTCGTGCTCCCGATTCCAGTAACCGTGGGCCACGGCGGGGCCGGCGATCCAAATCTCGCCTACCTCGCCCGCTCCGCAGCGGTGACGCGACTGGGGATCGACGATCGCGACTTCCTGGTCGAGCAACGCCGCGCCGCAGCCAACCAGCGGCTGCGCATCGGCGTTATCGGCCGCGAGGTCCACCACGCGATGCTGGGCCAGCTCCTCGCGAGCCACCGTCTTGATGGTCGGGCGGCTGGGGCCGCGCCCGCCGGTGACGATCAAGGTCGCCTCCGCCAAGCCGTAGCAGGGATAGAAGGCGTCTTCCCGGAAGCCGCAGGGGCCAAACGCCTCGGCAAAACTCTCCAGCGTGCTGGGGCGGATCGGCTCGGCACCGCAGAACGCCACCCGCCAACTCGACAGATCGAGCTCGCGGCGCTGCTCCGGCGTGGTCTTCTGCACGCACAACTCGTAGGCGAAGTTCGGCGCGCCGCTGGTCGTGGCGCGGTACTCGCTGATCATCTGCAGCCAACGCAGCGGCCGTTGTAAGAACGAGGCCGGCGACATCAGCACGCCCTCGCCGCCGATGTAGAGCGGTTCCAAGATGCCGCCGATCAATCCCATGTCGTGGTACGACGGCAGCCAGAACACGCCGCACGACTCGGCCGGCACCGATTCGCCGAAGCCAAAGCCCTGGCGAATCATCTCCAGGTTGTAGATCAGGTTGCCGTGCGAGACCATCACCCCCTTGGGGTCGCTGGTGCTGCCGGAGGTGTATTGCAGGAACGCCAGGCTTTCGCGCGTCAGGGGCGGCCGCCGCCAGTCGTCTTGGGCCGCGTCGGCGATCTCATCGGTGGCGATCCATTGCAGGCCGGCCAGCTCCGGCGCCGTGCGGGCCAGCTCCAGCGTGGCCAGCGTCTGCGAGGTGGTCAGCACCGCGGCCGGCTGGCAATCGTGCGCGATAGCGGTCAGGCGGGGCATGGGCCGGCGGGGCTTTGGGTAAGTTGCGGGCACGGCCAGCACCCCCGCGTAGAGGCAGCCGAAGAACCCGGCGATGAAATCCAGCCCCGGCGGAAACACGAGCAACACCCGCTCGCCAGCCGACGTCCGTCGCTGAAGTTCGGCGGCGATAGCCCGGGCACGCCGGGCCAGTTCGGCGTAGGTCTGCTCGACTCGCTCGCCGTTGTCCCGGCAGAACACGCTGGCCGTCCGATGCGCGTACGTTTCCGCCCGCGACTCGAGCATGTCCAGCAGCGTCTCGGGCAAAGCCCAACAACGGTTGGGTGCGTCAATCATTGGCGCGTGGCGGTGGAGATAAGTTGGCAAAGGTGGGGCGCGCGAACCGTCCGCAAAGCAGCGTGGCCAGTTCTTGTGGCTGCGCTTCCTTGCGCGGCGGCCAGCCGGACCCCGTCTAAGCGGTACTGGTGTACTCGCGCGGGCACTTACAATTATGGTTTAAGAAAGCTGCATCGTCCTGATAAGCGGTTCCACCGCCCAAGTTTAGGCTTGGATTCGGGAGCAAAACACAGGTGCGCTTCCGAAGCGCAAGTCGATTCGACGAACGGCTTTTCCGGCACCGCAGGGTATCCCGCCGGCACATCAGGCGCGGCTAGGGCGACTCGGCGGAAAATGCACAGAGTAGCTTAACTGGGGAGTAATCCATCGACAAGTAGGCGGCACTCTCAAACGATGGGCAGCGCCGGAAGGCAGCACCCCCCAAGTTAGTGGACAACATTGACTCAATCGCTTCCGTGCCGAGCCGTTCCGATCACAGCCGTCTTGCTGAATCTGTCGTGAGCCGCTTGCGGCTTGGGCGGCAACTGGGTGTCACGCTCGCTCAATCCTGGACCCAGTCGTCGTCCATAAACTGAGGCGGCCATTCACTCTATGGTGAAAGGCGGGCAGCCAATAGGACTGCCCGCCTCTGCTTGGACACTTGGTTCGACCGTCGTTGAGCCGCTTACGGCACCTTCGGCGGCGGCGGAATGTCGCTGGGGCTGCCGTTGTTGGGCGTCGGCTTTTTGTTGACCGGGCCGGGCATTACGGCGGCGCCGCAACCGTCGCATCCACCGCAGCCTGAGCAACCGTAATCGGCCGCGCAGCCACACTCGCACGCCGCGTGGCAACCGCCGCGGCTGCGGCAGCACGGACCAAAGAGGGTGTTCCACCAGCCGAACAGGTCAACCCCGTGGGCACAGGGGCACGCGCAGCAGTCGTGGCAGCAGCTCCCGCAGCCGCAGCCGGCACCGTGGTGATGGCCGCATCCGCGGTGGCCGCAGCAGTCGTCGCAACCGTCGCAGCAATCATCGCAGCAACCGCCATGACCGCAGCCGCAGTGACCGCCGAACAACTTGGGCAAGATCGAGCCGCAGCAGGTCGAACCGCAGCAGCTTGGAGCACAGCAGGCCGGGCCGCAGCAACTCGAACCACAGCAGCTCGAACCACAGCAGCTCGAACCACAACAGTTCGAGCCGCAGCAAGGGGAATCGCCACCGCAGCAAGGCGATCGGCCACCCTGGCAGTCGCAGCCCCCCGGGGCGTCCGACGCCGTCTGGCCATAGTTCACCGAGCGGGTCTGCGGCGGCATAAAGAGCTGCTGGCTGGCCTGCGGCGCTACTTCCTGCGACCCTTGCTGCAGGTTGATCACCCTTCGCGTGGCCGCCGGCGTATAGGCGTTCACCTGGGGCGGCTGGTGGATCGGCGGCTCCTGGGCGTAGCGCTCGTCATTAAATGTGACGGGCCGCACCACGGAGCGGGCTCCGCTGTTCGGCGAATAGCGCAAAACCGAGCGCTTCTGGGGCTGGCCTCCCGCGGAGGTGACCGCGACGACCACCATCAGGACGATCGCGGCGGCCATAACCGTCAAATGGACCCGCATGGTATCTCCTCGATCCTGTGGAAGTGCTAATCGGGAATCTTGGGTCTTCCCCCCCTGGACGTTGAACCTCATCGACCCTGCATCGCACGCCAATCGAGCAGTTTCGTTGCGTCGCGAATAACCGGCCCCTGCGCCAAGAGCCCACTGACCGGAGCAGCTTGGCGATTCCCCCCAGCTTGACACGCCTCAGCGACGGGGCGCCGACTGGCCGGCGACGTAGCCCGGCCTCCCGCCTTCATAAACGCTGAACTCGGCCCAAATCGGCAGGTGATCGGAGACCTCCAGCGCCTGTTGGAGCGTCAGGCCCCCTTCGTCCTTGAAATTGAGCACCCCGCTGCGGCGGGTGTATTCGCTGGTCGCCTCGCCGTGGAACAGGATGTTGTCGTATTGCTTGTTTTGCCGTGTGTTCGTGAACATGTTGGAGTCGGCAAGGGCACACGTCAGATAGGGGATGCGGCCCAGCTCGCCCAATCGCCCGGAGTGCGTGTTGAGGTCGCCCAGCAAAATCACGTCGTCCTCCCCGCGACCGTCGGACTGCACGGCCCGATAGACGTCGTCCAGGGCGTTCAGCTCTTGGTCCACTTCATCCGGATCGGTGTGGATATTGATCAGCGTGAAGGTGAAGGCCTGGTCCGGCGGGGGGCCGCGGGCGCGGAAGGCGGCCACGAACGGCTCGCGGTGCAGCCGGTCGCCGGGATCGGCCACCGTATAGGCGTAGCGGCGGTCGATCTCGATCCGCTGGGTATCGAACACGAACGCGTATTGCTCCTGGCTCGTGGTGCGGCCCAGCCGGCCGCTGATGACGAAATCGTACTGACGCCCGCCGTCCTTGCCGCCGTCGTTGGCATTGATCAGCTCGACGAACCGCGGCAGCACGTCTTGCTGCTTCGAGCGGATTTCTTGAATGGCCACGATGTCGAACCGCCGCACGAGATTCACCAGCGTCTCCATCACGTGTGGCTTCTCCAGCTTGCTGTGCCCGAACGCCTGGATGTTGAACGAGGCGATGCGAATCGTCGCGCCGTCGGGCGGCGGGTCCTGCTCGCTCGACGCGGGCCTCCCCGGCAAGCTGATCCGGTCCAGCCCCAGGTCCCGCCACTTCGTGGCGACCACGTAGACCAGCCCGCAAGCCACCAGCACCACGAGCCCGGTGCGAAGCAATGACCGCATACGTCCCTCCATGGACAGAGTGCACAGCGCGCAGTGTCAGCCAGGGCGGCGAGCCCTCGGAGCCGCTTCGGTCAGCATCGGTAAGAGGCGCGCGGCGGCTTGACAGTAGAGCCAGTTTCATCACTCCCTCTTCCCTGTGCCCTGTGGGGAGAGGGGTTGGGGTGAGGGGGCTGGAGCGCTAGCGGAAGCCCCAGCGGAGCTGCCAACCCACGTTGCACGCGCCCTTGTCCATACGCGGCCACTCTGATCGGCACCGGGTCGGTCAACTTGTGCTCCTTCAGCAAGGCGTGGAACGAGCAATGACCGCCGTGGTGCGAGAACTGTACGCCGGGGATATCGAACGGCTCCCCGCCGGCGGGCAGGTCCTTCTGGTTGGCGGGGATGAACAGGAACTTGGCGGCGGGATCGACGTGCCTGCGGATCAGCCAGGCACAGGCCATGCGGTCCACGCCGACGTTTTCCCAAGTGACCCACTTCATGGCTGCTCATCTCCTCGGGCGGCCAAGAGCTTGGCTCGGACCGCCGCCGCCAGCTCGCAGGAAAAATAGTCTTGGGCCTGAATCT
>JBGQHD010000054.1:0-11871 GCA_041497795.1 Planctomycetia bacterium | reverse complement strand
GGCAGGCATTCTTGCCTGCCCGGTGGGTGAAGATGCGCGCTCAACGATGGCGGATACGGCAGGCAAGAATGCCTGCCCCACGTTGGCTGCGAAACCTACGACTTGCGACATGGAAGAACACGACATCGGAAAGACCTCGCGAAGCGAAGAAACCTTGCCCTCGGCCCGCTTCGTTTGGGTGAACTCACTCGTCATTCAGCGAACTGTCATTCAGCAAACTGTCATTCCAACCGAACGGTCATTCTGAGCGCAGCGAAGAATCTCAGCGGCGCCCGAGACCCTTCGCTGCACTCAGGGTGACAGGCGTAAATATCGGTCACGGCGCCGTCATCGATCGCGCATCCAACTCGACGACGCGTTCGTGGACGGTCACGATGCCATCGACGATTGTGACCGCGGCCTGACCGGGTGTTGTGGTTATTGCGCTGTCCCAATCTGGTCCGGCGAAGTTGATGAGCAGTTCACCCGGATTCTGGGACTTACCGATCGACCTGATCCGCACCCAGCGGTGGATCGGCCTGTTCGTCAAGGTTGCGTCATCACTGGGCGGCTTCAGAAACGCGCTCAGCAAAATCCATTGATTGGCGGCTAGACCGTGGACAAACGCGGAATTGCTCGGACGCAGGATCGCACTTTGGCTCGACACATCAGCCAAGACCTGCCGTTCCGACGGTGTGAGCGGATCGGCCGCCATGACGCGCTTGTAAAACACTACTACCTGCACCGTGAAAAGCCGCCGCTGATCCAGGGCCACCGCCTTCGCGTATGGCGCTGTGCTCGGGACTGGGTTCTCAGCCTCCGCCGGCGTGACCATGACGAGATAGGAGTAGTTTCCGTAGGTAATCGCCACCTCCGGTATTTCATTTGGGTCGAGAACGCCATTGTTGTTTGTGTCTGGCCCCGCGTTCGGACGTCCGTCGCGTTGGTATTCGAAGAAAGCGAGGTCATCGTGGCATCTGAACACGCGTTCGGCCGATGCCGTCGAGACGCCGGCCGTTGTGGAGTACATCCCCGCCAACGTCAGTCGCAGAAGCTGCAAGCCGTTGAGGGCTGGGATCCCTGTCACCGGCGCATCCACAAAGTGCGGGAAGACAGCGGGTGCCGGTGCGCTTTGCTCGTCGTAGTAACGCGCTACGAAAAGTGGGTCGATGACGAACGGGTTCAGCCGCTGATAGTGCGTCACGTCAACCTGAGTCGGATTGACGACCGGCCAGCCAACATTATTCACGTCGCGCCAGTTCGGAGTGTTGACAAAAGTCGGGTCTGCTCTAAAGCCGCCGACGAATGGCCGCAACATCTCGCGCGCCTCGATGTCGCGGCAGGCCGCGCGGGCAAAGGCCGCCGAGCGGTCGGCCTGCTCAGTCTGGGCCGTGTGCACGCCGCCCACGGTGAGCAGCGCCGCCAGCCCCAGCAGGCCCACGGCGGCCACGAAGATGGCGAACAGCACCTCGAGCAGGCTGATGCCGCGACGGGAACGCCGAGCGACGTAGGACGAATGGCCGACGTCGAACGTTCGGCCGCGGCCTGGCGTGGTGAACAAGGTATCGATCATTAGCGGGCTCCCTTGCTGATCGCTTTGCGGACGAAGTCTCGCGCTTCGTTCAGCGGATTAGGGTCCACGCCCCTGACGCCGGCATTCTCCGCGGTGCTGACCAGGCCCGACTGGCTGTTGACCGCGACCCAATACGTCTCGAAGTCGGTGAGGTTGCCGCCGATCTCCACCAGCTCGCGTTTGCCGACCGACAAGTACAGCGGCCCGCCCACCGGGTAGACGCCGCCGCCGGCCAGGCAGGTCAAGACACCGCCGCCGGGGCCGAAGACGATCGCCACCCCCTGGCCCGTCGTGCCCAGGGGAAACCGGCCGCTGCCCGGCGTGCCGCCGGGCGTGTCGTTCCCTTCCGGCCCGGACTGGCCCAAATCGACGACCATCGGCTCGGGCAGCTCCAGGTCGGTGCCGGCCGAAGGGATCGGCTGGCGGAACACCTGGTAGGGCATCGGCATGTTCTCGAGCTGCGTGACGACGCCGGTGGTATTCACCGCCTGGATGGTCAACTCGCGGTTGCCCGGATTGACCGCCACGATCAGATAGTAATGCCCCTGGAAGTTGAAGCGCAGCTGGTCGCCGACGCGGACCAGGTCGTGCTGCGGATCGGAAGGACTCATCCAGGGATAGTCGTTGGGAATCCGCACCGTGGCGAACTGCGGGGCGCCGGGCGCGGCGGGGGGCGGCTTGGCGGTGATGATCGCGTAGCTGGTGAGCGTGTCGCCCGAGTAGGCCGGCGGCACCTGGGCGTACTTGAGCGTGCGGGCCATCAGCGGCTGGTTGATGTCCGGCTCGAGGATCACGGCCACCGGCCGGCCGGTGTCGGCGGCCATGGCCTTGGCCCCCTGGAGGAAAGCATCGACCTGCCGGGCCGTCTCGCGCAGGCGGCGCGGCCCGACGTTGGGGGCGGCGATGCCGATGGCCAGCACCGACACCGCCAGGATGATGAAGATGACCACCAGCATTTCGACGAGGGTGAAGCCGGCGCGCGTCTCCCTCTCCCTCTGGGAGAGGGCCGGGGCGAGGGCGCGGCGCTGCGCGAACGTCGAACGTCCAACATCGAACATCGAACATCGAAAGACCTCGCTACGCCGAATCGCCGCTTGCTCGACGTTCGACGTTGGACGTTGGACGTTCGATGTTCGAGTGTGGCCGACTCGCTCCGCGAGTCGGTTTTCCGCTCGCGGAGCGAGCGCACCACACTGGAGTCTACACTGGGGGGGTCGCCCTGACCCCCGTCTGGCCCGCGGGGTGGTCGCAATGCGATCAGGGCGTGTCATGGAAGTTTTCCGATGGTGAGATGGGTTTAGCGGGTTCCTAGGCGATGGTTGGTGATGTTGTCCAAATGGCCGCCCCCTTCCAGGCCGACGATGGGGGTGCCGCGCGGCTTGTCCGGCAGACTGAGGCCGACGTAAGTCGGTGTGCCTTCCGAGTAATACGCATACGGGTGCCAAGCCCGGTTGGGATCCGTGGGGTCGGCCAGGCCGGCTTCGCCGTCGGGACCCAGGGAGTACACCAACGGCATGAGCTTGAAGCCGAAGTAGTTGGTGGTGTTGCCAGGCGGGGGCCGGAACGTCACCGTCGTGCCCGACGGGAGCAGGACCGACGCGGGGGCGCTGCTTCCGAAGCGGCACAGGCCGCGGCGGTCGAACGAGTCGCCCTGGAAGCCCAGCGGCGGCGCGCTGCCCGGCGGATCATCGCGCTGCATGTCGGTGTCGGCGCCCAGGCGGGGCACGTAGCCGGGGGCCCAGCGGATGAACTGGATCGGCCGGCCCCAGCCGTCGATAAACTCGGGCATGCCGTCCTGGTCCTTGTCGCCGACCTCGCTCTCCAGGAAGCGGACTTCGTCGTTGTCGTTCATGCCCAGCATGACCGTCAGGTACAGGCACTCGGCCGAGGCGTACTGCGCCTCGTAAGTTGCGCGATTGGCCTGCGGCGCCATCGTCTGATAGGCCAGCCGCAGCGCGTTGGTGCCCTGCGGTGAGAACACCGGATTGAAGTAGATGTCTTCGTAGTTGTCGGGCATCTCGACGCGCTGCAACTCCCACAGCGCGAGCAGCCGCCGGGCCTCAAACGCCTGCGGCGGCTCGTTGGGGACGGGCACGATCGAGACCCGCCGCGTTTCGTACGCGGCCCAGTGCTGGGCGAGCTGGCCGTGGATTTTGGCGATCGTGGACTTCGTCTTGGCGTGCTTGGCCGCTTCGGTGGCCGAGGACAGCCCGATCAGCACCATCGAACTGAGGATGGCGATGATGACCATCACCACCAGCAGCTCCAGCAGGGTAAACGCCCGGCGGCCGGCGGCCGGCGAGCCGCGTTGTGGCTTGGCGGGAGCGTTCATTGCGAGTCTCCCAGCCGGCCCTTGGCGAAGCTGACCAGGTTGTCGTTGTCGCCCGGACCGTAGCCCTGTCCGGCTGGAAAGAACCTGTCCGGGTTAGCCCCGCCGTAATTGACATCGATGCCGGGGCAGATGATCTGAAAACCATCTTCTTTGACAAAACGCTTGACGCCTGCCGTGGACGGGACCTGGTAGGGCACAGCCCGCCCTAGCGCTACCCCACGCGGATCGGTGTACTCCGGGAGATTGTTCGTATTGAGTAAGCAATACGACTTATTCGGCCGCGCCGCGAAATACACGAACGCCCCGGCCTCTTGGGGACGCGAATTAGGTGGGTAGTACTCGGGGAACCCGTTGCCATTCCCGTCCAACAGGCGCGTTTCATCGAACTGCACCAGCGGCTCGGTGCGCTGACTACCCACCGAATAGGGATTTGCCCGAGGATCGGCGTTGAAACCGGTCATCTTGACGCCGTCAAAGCGGCCCCCGAGCCAGAACACCAGAATCTCGGCCTCGTCCAGCGTCTGGATTTTGGTGACGTCGGCATTGGTAAAGTTGTACTTGGGCCATGCTCGACGCAAGAACGTCATGATCTCCGCGTCCGACCAGTTGGGATCGGGCGGATAGGACCCGTAGGTGGTCTTGAACTTCTCCAAGCCCATCACCAACTGTTCAATTTGACTTTGGGTGGATGCCTCCAACGCGCGCAGTCTTGCGGCGTTGACGGCGTTCAGCAACAGCGAGATCAGCATGGAGATGATCAGGATGACCATCAGCAGCTCCACCAGGGTAAAACCCCCGCGGAAGCCGCCACGTGATTGATCATGGCGTGACTGGTTCATGTCACATCACTCCTTGTGCCTGCAAATGACCGCCCCCTGATTTTGCCCGTTTTGCCTTCTCGTCTCGGTAATTCATTTGGTGGGCATTGCCCACCCTACGGTTTCATGGTGGGCACAGCCCACCCTACTAGCTTAGCCCGTCAGTTTCTGGATGATGGTGATCAGCGGCATGAACAGGGCCACGACGATGAAGCCCACAGCGCCGCCGAGCACGACGATGAGCAGCGGCTCGAGCAGTTGGGTGAGGCTATCGGTGAGGATTTTGACCTCCTCGTCGTAGACGTCGGCCACCTTGTAGAGCATCGTATCCAGCTCGCCGGTTTCCTCGCCGACGTCCACCATGTTCACCACCAGGTCGTCCACGATCCGCTGGTTGCTCTTCATCAAGTAGATCAAGAAGCCGATCGGCCCGCCGACGAAGAACATCCACCACCAGGCGGCCAGGAAGTTGAACTTCGGCCGGGCGCCTTGCCGCATCGGGCTGGCAATGGACTCGCCCTCGCGGATCGAGTCGTAAATCTTCTGGTACATGCTCTCGAACATCGTGTTGCCGCTGGTTTCCTTGGTGATGTTCAGCGACTCCAGGATCGGCACGCCGCTGGCCACCAGGGTGCCCAGCGTGCGGCAGGTGCGGGCCACGATGTTCTTCTCGATGATCATGCCGAAGATCGGCAGTTTGAGCTTGAACAGGTCCCACCCCGCGCGGCCGTACTTGAACTGGCAAGTGATCTTGACCAGCAGCCAGATGGCGATGGGAATGGCCGGAATCAGGAACCACCAGCGGGCGATGTTCTCCGAGAGGAAGATCAGCATCTTGGTCATCGGCGGGAGCTCGACGTCGAAGTCCTTGAAGATCTTCTGAAACGCCGGCACGATCTTGATCATGATGAACGACAGGATGCCGACGGCCACGCACACGACCACCACCGGGTAGACCATCGCCCCCTTGACTTTTTTCTTCAGCGACTGGGCCTTCTCCAGGAAGTCGGCCAGACGCTGAAGGATGATCTCCAAGGCGCCGCCCGCCTCGCCCGCCTTGACCATGTTCACGTACAGGCGGTCGAAGGCCTTGGGCTGCCTGGCCATCGACTCGGAGAGCGTGTTGCCCGACTCGATGTCCTCGCAGACGTCGATCAGGGCGTTCTTAAGCGGACCGGGCTTGGACTGGTTCTCGAGGATTCGCAGGCTGCGAAGGATCGGCAGACCGGCGTCCTGCAGAATGGAAAGCTGGCGGGTGAAGGTCGTGAGGATCTTGGCGCTCACGCCGCCGATGGAGAAGGTCTTTTTCTTCCTCTTGGCGCCGCCGGCCTTGTGGGCCTTGGCCTTCTGGACGCCGAGCTTGGTGACGAAATAGCCCATCGCCCGGATCGTCGCCTGCGCCTCTTCCTCGTTGGGCGCTTCGATGACGTCCTTCAGCTCGTTGCCTTGGGCGTCCATGGCCTCGTATTTGTAGGTCGGCATTCGAGTTCCCTCGCCTCAGAACGGCCGGATGGAGCGTTGGTCAGTGGTCAGGAGTCAGGAGTCAGGAGTCAGGAATCGTGTTTGTATCGGTGTATTGCTAGGACTTTAACCCAGCCACGATGAAGAAACAATCATGGGCTTCCGCCTCGGGTCGCCGTCGATTCAAGCCTTGCCACGCTTTCCCTCGCTTGCGCGTCGGGCTAGTGTTTTTGGCCACCAACCATCAACCAGTGACAAATGACAAATGACCAGTGACTACCCATCGACAATCGTTTCCCGCAGCACTTCGTCCACCGTGGTGTCGCCCGCGAAAATGGCCTGCAGGCCGGCGTCGCGGAGGGTCACCATGCCGTAGCCTTGGGCGGCCGTGCGCAGCTCGTCGGTCGAGGCGCTGCGCATGATCATGTCCCGCAGCTCGTCGTTCATGATCATCAGCTCGAACAGGCCCCGCCGCCCGCGGTAGCCGGAGTTGTTGCAGGCCTCACAGCCGCGGCCGCGGTAGAACTTCTTGCCGACGATCTTGTCGGGCGTGAGCTGCATGTCCAGCAGCACTTCCGGGCTGACGGTGGTTTCCTCGCGGCAGCTCGTGCAAATCCGCCGCACGAGCCGCTGGGCCAAAATGGCCTCGACCGTGGCCGTGATCAAAAAGGGCGGAATGCCCATGTCCCGCAGGCGGGTGATCGTGCCGGGCGAGTCGTTGGTGTGCAGCGTGCTGAACACCATGTGGCCGGTCAGCGAGGCCTGCACGGCGATCTCGGCGGTCTCCAGGTCGCGGATTTCGCCCACCAGGATTTTGTCGGGGTCTTGCCGCAGGATGGCCCGCAAGCAGGCGGCGAACGTGACCCCCAACTCGGAATCGACCGGCACCTGCACGATGCCGTCCATGTCGTACTCCACCGGGTCCTCGGTGGTGATGATCTTGTCCTCGATGACGTTGAGCTCGTTGAGCGCCGAGTAGAGCGTGGTGGTCTTGCCCGAGCCGGTCGGCCCGGTGACCAGCACGATGCCGTTGGGCTTGCGGATGATCTCGCGGAATACCTTCAGCGTCGCCGTGTCCAGGCCGACCTGGGCCAGGTCCAGCTTGACCACGGTGCGGTCGAGGATTCGCAGCACCACGCTCTCGCCGAACATCGTGGGGCAGGTGGCGACGCGGAGGTCCACCGGGTGGCCGTCCAGCGTCAGCATGATGCGGCCGTCCTGCGGCATGCGGCGCTCGGCGATATCGAGGTTGGCCAGCACCTTGATGCGGGTCGTAATGGCGAAGGCCAGGTGCCGCGGCGGCGGCACCATCTCGTACAGCACGCCGTCGGCCTTGATGCGGATCTTGAACTCGTCCTCGAACGGCTCGAAGTGCAAGTCGCTGGCCTTGTCGCGAATGGCCAAGAGCAGCACCGTGTTGAGCAGCTTGCGGACCGGCTCGCTGTTGACCCAGTCCTCGACGTTGCTCAGGTCGAGCGGCCCCGAACCAAAGACGTTTTCGATGCTCTTGCGGAGGTCTTGGTCCTCATTGAGGTCCTTGAAGATGTCCTCGATGCTCTCTTCCTGGTTGTAATACCGCTTGAGGGCCTGCGTGACGTCGGCGTCCGTGGACACGACGGCCCGCACCTCGTAGCCCAGGAAGTTCCGCAGCTCGTCCAGGATGTAGAGCTTCTGCGGATCGCACATGGCGACGGTCAGCACGTTGTCGCGGAAGGCGATGGGAATGATCCGATACATATTGGCCATTTCGGAGGTGATCTTCTGCTGCACCTCCGGCGGGATGACCGCGTCGCCCACCGAGAACACCTGCATGCCGAACTGCTCGGCCAGGGCCTGGGCGACCTGCTCTTCGGCCAGCAGATCGAGGCTGACGCCGATCTTGCCCAGCAGCTCGCTGGGGCGGTTCTCGCGCTGTTCTTCCAGCAGCATCTCGAGCTGGTCTTCATCGATGAAGCCCAGGTCCACGAAGATCTGCCCGATGCGACGAATGGCCATGGATCAGGAGTCAGGGTTCAGGAGTCAGGGTTCAGGGTTCAGATATCTTGTACTACACTCAGAGTTCCGCTTGCGGTTTAGCGGCCTAATGTTCTCCCCGCTGCTGCGGCCGGCGCTGCTCCTCGGGGCGCGTCTCCTCTTCCAGCGGTTGGCCGGTCATCATGGCGTGCTCGGCCCGCTCGATGCGCATCATCAAGTCGGCCACGCGGTTGGCTTTGCCCAGCGCGTCTTCCTTGGTGACCTTGCGGTCGCGCCACAGGTTGAACAGGTAGTCGTCCAGCAGGATCATCCCCTCCTTGGCCCCGGTTTGAATCGAGGACGGGATGCGGAAAATCTTGTTCTCGCGGATCAGGTTGGCGATGGCCGACGAAACCACCAGCATCTCGAACGCGGCGCAGCGGCCGCCGCCGATCTTCGGCAGAAGCTGCTGGCAGAGGATGCCGATGATCGAGCTGGCCAACTGCGTGCGGATTTGCTCCTGCTGCGTGGTGGGGAAGACGTCGATGATACGGTTGATCGTGGCGTCGGCCGAGTTGGTGTGCAGCGTGGCGAAGACCACGTGCCCGGTCTCGGCCGCCGTGATGGCCGACTGAATGGTCTCCAGGTCGCGCATTTCGCCCACCAGGATCACGTCGGGGTCTTGCCGCAGGGCGCGTTTGAGGGCCTCGGCAAAGCTCGGCACATCGACCCCCACCTCGCGTTGATTGACCGTGCACTTCTTGTGCGTGTGGAAGAACTCGATCGGGTCTTCGATCGTGATGATGTGGTGGTCGCAGATCTCGTTGAGGTAGTTCACCAGGCTGGCCAGCGTGGTGCTCTTGCCCGAGCCGGTCGGCCCCGTCACCAGGAACAACCCGCGCGGCCGCTGCACCAATTGCGTGCAGGGCCAGGGCAGGCCGATTTTCTCCAGCGACAGGAACTGGTACGGAATGATCCGCAGCACCAGGCCGATATTGCCCTTTTGCTTGAATATCGAGACGCGGAAGCGGGCCTGGTCGCCAAAGGCGAAGGCGAAGTCGGCGCCGCCCACCTCTTGCAACTGCTGCTGGCAACGCTCGGGCGTGATCTGCTTCATCAGCGAGACGGTGTCTTCCGACTCGAGCTGCTTGGTCTCGAGCCGCTTCATGCGTCCGTGCAAGCGCACCACCGGGGGCTGCCCCACGGCGAGGTGCAAGTCGCTGGCACCGGTGTTGATCACCGTTTGCAGCAACTTATCCATCAGAATCGTGGCCATAGCATCCCTTTCAGCGGATCGTCTCTCGGAGGGAAAGAGGGGCAGCCGCGCGGCGGAGCGTGGCGAGCGGTGGCTCGGCCGGCGACGACGCGGGCGGGCTGTCGAGCAACCGATTCCGCTTCACCCGCGCGGGGTGGCTCGGCCGGACTGGCGGGAGATGATCGTCGAAGAGAGGCAAGCAGGCGTCACCCAAATGCGCCCCTGGTGGCCCGGCCCTGCGGCGGTCATTATCCAACGCGGCCATTGCGAACTCAAGCGGAAAGAGTTGCTTTTGCGACTTTTTCTCCTCGAGGATGGGGTTACGAGTAGTCCTGCTGTGTTCGTTTGGCTTCGCTCATCACTTCCTCGAAGGTCGTGATGCCGTTGATCACTTTTTCGATGCCGTCCCAATACAAGGTGTGCATGCCGCCGGAGATGGCCGCCTTGCGAATCTCCTGCGTGGGGGCGCCTTGGAAGGACAGCTCGCGGACTTTCGACGACATGAGCATCAGCTCGAAGATGCCCAGCCGGCCGCGGTAGCCAGTCTTCGAGCAATTGCTGCACCCCTTGCCCTTCACGAAGTTGGCCTTCTTGGCCATCTCCGGCGTGACGCCCGCCTCGTGCAGCAGGGCCTCGCTGGGCTGGAACGGCTGCCGGCATTTCGTGCACACCACGCGCACCAGCCGCTGGGCCATCACGGCCACCACGCTGCTGGCCACCAGGTAGGACGGCACGCCGATATCGACCATCCGCGTGATTGCGCTGGGGGCGTCGTTGGTGTGCAGCGTGCTGAACACCAGGTGCCCGGTGAGCGACGCCTGGATGCCCATCTCGGCCGTTTCCCGGTCGCGCATCTCGCCCACCAGGATGATGTTGGGCGCCTGCCGCAGCATCGAGCGAATGATGCGGGCGAAGTCCAGGCCGATGTCGTGCTTGACTTCCACCTGGTTCACGCCGGGCAGGTAATACTCCACCGGGTCTTCGGCCGTGATGATCTTGCGGTCCGGGCGGTTCAGCTCATTGAGCGCGGCGTAGAGCGTGGTGGTCTTGCCGGAGCCGGTCGGCCCCGTGATCAGGATGATCCCGTTGGGCCGGCGGATAAGCTGCCGGAACACGCGGAAGTCCTTCTCCCCCAGGCCCAATTGGCGGACGCCGACCTTGATGCTGTCCTTATCCAGGATACGCATCACGATCGACTGCCCGTGGTTGGTGGGCAGCACGCTGACGCGCAAGTCGAGCTCTTTCTCGCCGACCGTGAGCTTGATGCGGCCGTCTTGCGGACGCCGGCGTTCGGCGATGTCGATCTTCGCCAGAATCTTGATGCGCGAGATGAGGGCGCCCAGCAAGCGGCGCGGGGCGCTGTCGCGCTCGTGCAAGATGCCATCGATGCGGTAACGGATGCGGACCCGGTCCTCGAACGGCTCGACGTGAATATCCGAGGCCCTCAATTGCACCGCCTCGGTGATCACCAATTGCACGAGACGAACGATCGGGGCGCTGTCCTCGTCGATGACATCTTCTTGGAGCTGCGCGTCTTCGGTCGCCGTCTGCGTGAAGTCGATCTGCGTCTCGGTGAACTCCTGCATCATGGAGTCCACGCTTTCCGCGTCGGTCTGGCCGTAGTAGCGGTTGATCGCCTCGCGAATCGCCTCCCGCGGGGCTAGGGCGATGGAAATCCGCCGGTCGAGGATGAACCGCAGCTTGTCCAGCGTTTCGACGTCGTTGGGATCGGCGATCAGCACCTTCAGGCCGCCGCCGTCTTCGGCGAACGGCAGCACGCAGTTCTCGCGGGCCACGGATTCGGGGACCAACTCGACCACGGCCTGGGGAATCTGCACGTCCTTGACGTTGACGAAGTCCAGCCCGTGCTGCCGGGCGACGGCCTTCATCACTTCGTCCCCCGAGGCGTAGCCCAGGCGGATCAAGGCGTCGGCCAGCGTGATGCCCGACCCCTTGGCCATCTGCTTGGCTTCGGTGACCTGGTCGAGACTGATGACGCCCTGACGAACGAGATACTGGGTGAAGTCGCCCTTGCCGTTGGCCATCGAATGCTGAGCTCCAATGATCTACGACCGTGTGACCTGCGACCGTGTGACCTGCGACCGTGTGATCGGCGACGTGATGATCGACGTGATGATCGACGTGATGATCGACGTGATGAATCTACGACGAGAGAAGAAGGGCCGCTGCGTCAACGCGCCGCCGCGTAAACCACGCTCCGCGCCTGCGTTGGGCTGCCGCAGGTCGCCGGAAAAAGGAAAAAGCACAACAGGGCGAACGCCAGGCGGCCGCAAACCCTTCGGACGCCTAAAGATAATAGGACGTATCACTTTATGAGCACGCCCTTCAGCCTATCGAGCCTGGAGAATAAAGTCAACTCGCCGGAAAATCGGTGTGTGCCCAAGGATTCTGGCGAGGCTAATTTCTTTCGGGGTCTAGGGTTGTCCAGTAATTGGGCCACAAGTGGCTATCGTCGAGGCAGGCGAGGGCCATCAGGGCT
>JBGQHD010000053.1:0-11937 GCA_041497795.1 Planctomycetia bacterium | reverse complement strand
TGGGCCGGCACAAGGACCTGGTCTGTCCCAATTGCAAGTATCAATTCCAGGGCGGCGCGAGCGCCGAATGTGACAAGACAACCGGCGAAGTCATACCCGGCGTTCACGTGGAAAGGGCCGTCTGTCCTAATTGCGGGATGTCGGTGGATACTCGCAACACGGCGGAATATCCGTCCTACAAGGGCGACCGCATCATCGTCTCGAAGCTCGCCTCGGATGAGCCGACGCGGTGGAATGTGACCGTTTTTCGTTTCCCCGAAGAGGCAGGGACGAACTACATCAAGCGTCTGGTCGGCCTGCCCGGCGAGGTGATCAAGATCCAGAACGGCGACCTTTCGTCCCGGCCGATCGACGATCCCAGCAAGCCCTTTCGCATTCTGCGCAAGCCGCCGAAGGTGGTGCTGTCGATGTTGCGCGACGTGTACGACAACGACCAAGCGGTCCCGTGGATGACCGAGGCGGGCTGGCCGCCGCGCTGGCAGCCTTGCCCGATGGACATCGTTGCGTTGACCAAGATGGGTTGGGGACCAGGCGACCAGGCTGCGTGGCCTTGGCCGGCGCAAAGCAAGCCGGTGGCCGGCCAATGGACGACCGACGACTATCGGTCGTTTGGGACGGACGGCTCGTCCGAGGGCGAAGCTTGGCTCCGATACCAGCATTTTCGTCCCGACGAGGACGCTTGGCAGGAGTTGATTCGTCGAGCGCCATCTGACGTGGCTCAAGCGTACCATTTGCCGGAAAGCCGACCGGACCTGCGCGAGCAGAAACGCGAGGCCCTGCTCGAGCCGAAGGGGTCGGAGTCGCTTCCCCCGCTGCGGCCGAAGTTATGGGCGATTAGCGACTTTAGCGGGTACGACTGGGGAACGACGAGATCAGGCAGGGACTTGACGCAAGAGCAAACGCCTTGGGTCGGCGACTTGGCGATCGGCTGTGAAGTGTCCCCCGTGGAATCGCGGGGAGAAGTGGTCCTAGAGCTCATCGAGGGAGGGCGCCGCTTTCACTGCCGCTTGAACCTGGCGGATCGAAGCATTCAGCTCGCGGCCGACGAAGGCGCCCTGCGTTTTGAAGGCGAGAACGGTCAGCCAGTCACAGGGTCCGCCGCCAACGCGCCGGTGGCCAAGGACGCGATCCCCGCGGGAAAGCCGTTCCGAGTGCTTTTCGCCAATGTGGACAGCCAGTTGCTTGTGTGGGTCAATGGCAAACTCGTTGAATTCGACGGCCCGACTATGTATTCGTTGGGGCTGACGCAAGCCGACAAGACGCCGGCCGACCATTCGCCAGTGGGCATCGCCTCCAAGGGCGCGAACGTACGGATCAATCATCTGCGCGTGCTGCGTGACGTGTATTATCTGACCAGCAGCCGCGCCGACGAGGACCACGGCAACGAGTTTCCTCTGCGCAAGGACCCCCGGAATCCGGAGAACGACCAGTTCTTCATGCTGGGCGACAACAGCCCGCAAAGTCTCGATGCCAGGGCTTGGAGCCGGAAGTACGTCGAGCGCAAGCTGCTGATCGGCAAGGCGCTGTACATCTTCTGGCCCCACTCGTGGGATTCCCCGCTGCCGTTCACGCCGAATTGGAAGCGGATGCAGTTTATTAGGTGAGTAGTGAGAGGTGAGTAGTGAGTGGTCAATCATGTCATTCTGAGCGCAGCGAAGAATCTCGATACGCGGCAGTTCGAGATTCTTCGCTGCGCTCAGAATGACCGTTTCGGCGATCAATACCACTCACCACTCACCACTCACCCAACCGTCACGGAGGACGATTCATGGCGATGCTGGAAGCACGCAATCTGGTCAAAATCTACGGCCGGCGGCGCGTGGTCGATGGGGTGAGCTTCGAGGTCGATTGCGGTGAGATCGTTGGGCTGCTCGGCCCGAATGGCGCCGGCAAGACCACCAGCTTCCGCATGGCCTGCGGCATGATCGAGCCCAACGGCGGCAAGGTGTTCCTCGGCGGCAAGGAGATTACCGATTGGCCGATGTACCGCCGTGCCCGCGACGGTGGCATGGGCTACCTGGCCCAAGAGTCGAGCGTCTTCCGCAAGCTCACGGTCGAGCAGAACCTGCTGGGCGTGATGGAGCTGTTGGGGATGGAGCCGGCCGAGCGGCGCGCCCGCTGCGACGCGCTGCTGGAGGAATTCAAGATCACCAAACTCCGCAAGTCGCTGGCCATGTCGCTGTCCGGCGGCGAGCGGCGGCGGCTGGAGATCGCCCGCTGCCTGGTCTCCGACCCCAAGCTGATCCTGCTGGACGAGCCGTTCACCGGCATCGACCCGGTGACGGTCGAAAGCATCCAGAAGATCATCCGCGAGCTGTGCCAGAAAGGGATTGCCATCCTGGTCACCGACCACCACGTGGTCGAGACGCTGGAGATCACCGACCGCAGCTACGTCATCCGCGAGGGCAAGGTGCTTTGCCACGGGACCCCCAACGAAGTGACTCAAGACCCCGAAGCGCGGAAGTACTACTTCGGCGACCGCGAGCTCGGTCTACGCGGGCCGCACGAGACGTCGCGGCGGCCGGTGGCAAGTGAAGAGAGGCGTAGCTGAACTCGCCAGAGTTCAGCCATTCTGAAGTCTGGCGACTTCGGCTACTGTCATTCTGAGCGCAACGAAGAATTTCAAACTGCCGCGCATCGAGATTCTTCGCTGCGCTCAGAATGACAGCTTCCGGCGACCACTCACCACTCACCCCTCACCACTCACCTACTTAGCCAGCATCGCGTGGCGCAGGGCCGCCTCGGGCGCGTCGATGAAGCGGCTGTAGATGGCGAGGCGGTCGATGCGCCCCTTCCAGGGGCGGCCGCCATCGGCCTCGCTGCCCAGGAGCAGCTTTGGGCCGCCCTCGCGCCACACGGTCAGGTCGCCTGCCAGGTCGGTCCGCTCTCCGCTGGGCTTACCGTTGATGTACGCCACCAGGCGTCCGGGCAGAAACGAGACGATGACGTGCCGCCAAGTCGAATCGGGGATTTGGCCCAGTCGCAGAAACTGACGGTCGTCGTCGTCCGCCTCCGAAGTGTGCACCTGGAACAGCAACCAGCGTCCGTCCTGGGCGAGCGTGAAGTTGCGCGATTTGTCGCTGCGCGAGAAGGTGGCGATGCGGGCCGTTCGGTACTGCAAGAGTTCTGTGGGGGCGAGCACGATCTCCAGGCTGAACTCCTGCGACTGCCGGCAGGCCTCGACGAGCGGACCTTCGGCCGCCGGCAGATGAAACGCGCCGCCCGCCAGATCGAGCCGGCCGGCCTCGTCGAAGCGCACCTGGCCTTTGCGGTCCCAGGCCAGCAGCGCGGCCAACTCCGGCGTTCCGGCCAGGAACCTGGCGTCGCCGAACCCGCCGCTCTGCCAGGCGAAGACGAGCCCCCGTTGATCGCCGGGCCAAGGGGGGATTTCGGCGGGCGCCGAGGCATTGGGCGGACTGAGCACGATCCGCCAGAAGGCCGCGGCGACGATCACCAGCGACAGCGTCAGGATGCTCAGGCCCAGGAGCCGCTGCCGTGCTCGGCTCTGCCGATACGCCGCGATGATGCTGGAACCGGCGGGGTCCGGCTCGTCGTCCAGCACGCTTTGCGAGTCGTCGATGCCGGGGCTGGAGCCGGATTTTCCCTGGCGCGCCCCCGCGGGGTCATCGCCCCGAATCTTCGGCAGCTCCTCGGCGGTGGCGCCCGGTTTGTCTCCCCCCCCGAGGCCGCCGAAGAAGTCGCGGAGCCGCGCGTCGGCCTGCAACTGGGCGCTGCCGACTTCCGACGAATCTCGCAGCGGCGCCTTGGAGGGACAAAGCTCCGCCCACTTCTCCAGCGGCGCTTCGGCGTAGGGCGCCAGCGCCAGGGCGACTTCGGCGGCGGTCTTGTAGCGCTTGTCGGGATCGCGTTCCAGCATCTTGGCCAGAATGGCGTCGAGCTCTTCGCTGGCCTCCGGCAACAGGCTGCGCAGCCGCACGGCCGGCGGCGCCGTCGGCGACACGCGGGCCTGCAATTTGCTGAAGACATCCGGCCCCGTGTACGGGAGCTGATCGGTCAGCAGCTTGAACAGCGTGCACCCCAGGCTGAAGACGTCGGTCCGGGCGTCCACCTCGCCGCCCATGATCTGCTCCGGGGCCAGGTAGTCCGGCGTGCCGACGATCGTGCCGGCCTGCGTGAGGTGCGATTGATCGGCGAACATGAAGTCGGCCGATCCGAGGTCGGCCGATCCCCACGCCGTGAGCTGTGTGCCGCTGAGCAGCGAGAACGCGAGATTTCCCCGCCCCTCCGGCAAGTCCTCGCTCGCGTCCCCCACCGCGCGAGCCAGGCCCAGATCCAGGATCTTGACCACGGGCCGGTGCTCGTCCTCGTTCCAGGTGACCATGATGTTGGCGGGCTTGATGTCGCGGTGCACCATGCCGAGCAGATGGGCGTGATCGAGTCCCAGCGCCGCCTGGCGGATGAACTCACAGGCCCAGGGGATCGGCAGTCGCGTGTACTTCTCCGACCAGGCATTGAGGTCGCTGCCGTCGATGAACTCCATGACCAGGTAGTAGGTCTTTTCGATCTCGCCGGCGTCATAAGCCCGCACGATGTTGGGATGATCCAGGGCGCCCATGGCCTCGACTTCTCGATAGAAGCGAGCCACGGCGTTGGGGTGCGTGAGCCGGGCTTTGGAGAGCACCTTGACGGCCACGGTGCGGCGCATGACGGCGTGCTCGGCCTTGAACACGACGCCCATCGCCCCTTCCGCCACCTGGTCGATGAACTTGTACGTGCCGACCAGAAAGAAATGGCTACGGCCCCCCAGCAACTGTCCGGCCTGCCACACGGTGAGGTGGCCGTGCTTGACCAGCCACTGGGCCAGATGGACGGCGGTAGGCTGGGTCGGCCGCCGGAGGAGTGCGCGCACGGCATCCAGCGCCGGCTGCTCGAGCAGCCGGCTGCGCTCCAGGATCTCGCAGAATTCTTCGGGAGAGTTGACCGACATCCTCGACCGGCCTGCTTGCCACGTGTGCCGCGTGCGAAAAGTGAAACTCCATCGTAGTCTTGCACACGGGAGGTGGGCTAGAGGCCGGCCGCATCGTCCCCAAGAGCGGGTTCGCCATTGCTGCCTTGTCTCAGCGCAAACCGCGACTCTTCAGCAGCTCGCCTGCCCACGCCGCGTCCTCGGCTTCCAGCGGCGGGTTGGGTTCGGCGCCATAGTCGATGTCATCGTAACGGCCGTTGTGGTAGCAGCGGTCGATCAGCGCCTGCAGATTCAGAGAAATCTCGGCATCGGTTTGCCGCAGCGGGATTTTGATGTTCGGCAGCGCCCGGCGAAGGGGCACGGCGTATACCTCCCACTCGCTCGGCCGCCAACCGCGGGCGACGCATACCTGGTAAGTCGTGCGATAGTTGGGAGGCACTCGGCTGCGTGGCGCCGCCAACACGCGCTGTCCCGAACGCAGCAGGTCGATTTCGACGAGGCTCACCCCGCCCCGACGGTACTCGCGTTGTTTCTGAAGGTACTTCTCCTGCCCTTCGCCGGCGAACTTATTGGAGACGCTGAGCAGCTCGATCACGGTGACCACGCGATTGCCGGAACCGACGTCGATGATCTCGATATATCCTTCCGTGGCCGGCTCACTCTCTCCGTGGATGACGATCGAATCGGCGAGCGCCACGCTGGATTCGGCCTGCGCATCGTCAGAGTCCGTCACGGGGCTAGGAGCGGCGCCGCGGCGCGATGGGTATTCGACGACTCGCACGTCGGGATAGATACCGCGGCCGGGGCCCTCATCCGGCTCGACAAAGACGCGTTCCTCAAGCCGGGCCCGAAGGTTCGCCGGCAGGTGGTCCTGCATCTCGTCTCGGGCATAGGTCAGGAAACTATGGTGCACGTCCCGCCAATGCTCTTCCAGGTACGGGTCCATGCCGGGGAAAGGACTCTTCATAGGACTCCCGTCGGGCACGCGGCTCGCGGCCAGTCAATGGACGGACACGCGGGCCGCGTGTCCCACGAATGATCGCCTCCTACGTGTATCGCACCCCCTGGTGCTCCGGCTCGAAGAATGCCGGCAGCAGGCTGTCGGCTCGCAGCAGCCCCTCGCGCGTGAGGCGGATTTCGTCGCCGTCGATCTCCAGCATTTCGTCATCGGCGTATCGCCGCCAGACGTCTTGCCATTCGGCGAGGATGTCGGTGCCGAACTTGTCGCGGAAATAGGCTGCGTCCAGCCGCCCGGTCTTCAATTGCAGGATCATCTCGCGGATCAGCAGTTGGTGCGGCGTGGGACGCAGCCCGCGCGCCACCGGCAGGCGGCCCTCTTCCAAGAGCGGCGTGACGTAGCCGCCCCAGTCCGGGTGGTTCTGGTAGTGCACCCCCGAGACGTGGCCGAAGCTGGCCACGCCGGTTGCCAACAGGTCGCTGCCGCGCCACAGGTTGTCGCGGTAGCTGAAGTTGACCTTAGACTTGTCCTTGACCACGGTGTAGGCGCTGGAGACGGCGTAGCCGTGGGCCAGGAACTCGTCGAAAGCGTAATTGACCCAGGCCCGCTTGGTCGGCCAGTCGGCGACCGAGATGCTGACCTGCTGGCCGAGAATGTCGTGCGAGTACACCGTGTTGAACGGCAGCTCCATCTGGTAGATGGTGACGCTTTCGGGCGACAGCTCGATGGTGCGGCGGACGCTGTCGCGCCAGTTGTCCCAGGTCTCGCCGACCATGCCGGCGATGAGGTCGATGTTCACGTTAGGAAACCCGGCGGCGGTGATCCAGTCCCAGCAGCGGTAGATTTCACCCGACAGGTGCGCCCGGCCGTTCTCCTCTAGAATGGCGTCGCTGAAGTTCTCCACGCCCAGGCTGAGACGGGTGACGCCCAGCTCGCGGAGCGTCTGGATCTTCGACTGGCTGAGCGTGCCCGGCTCGCACTCGAAGGTCACTTCCTCGGCCTGGTCCCAGTTGATGTTGGCCCGCAGCCGATCGACCAGCGACGTGAGCTGCCGGCCGCTGAGGAACGAGGGGGTGCCACCGCCGAAGTAGACGAAGCGAAACGGCCGCCCGCCCATGACGGGCAGTTGGCTGACCAGCTCGATCTCCCGCGACAGCGCGGCGACATACGTCTCGACGTCGCCGGCGTTCTTGTCCGTGTACACGCGGAAGTAACAGAACTTGCAGCGCTTCCGGCAGAAGGGGATGTGCAGGTAGAGCCCCAGCGGCACGGCGCGCGGCGGCGCGTCGAAAGCGGCGCGCACAGCATCCACCTGCTCGGCCGTCCACTGCGAGAACGGCGGGTAGTTGGCGATGAAGTAACTGCCGACTTCGGTTTTCGCTTCGGTTTTCGTGGCGTCGGTTGTCATGATAACTCACCTGCGATCAATTTCCGCGCGCATGCTTCTAACCGCCGACGATCTCGTTCAAGCCCTCGAGGATGGCGTTCAATTGCCGGCTCGAGACTCGACCGATTCGCCGTTCGATGCGATCCACGGACAGCGTGCGAACCTGGCTTACTTTCACCCAGGACCGTTTCGGCATCCGAACGCTCGTCAACTCCACGAAGAGCGGAAAGCCCGCCCGTGGTTCCTGGCTGGTGATCGCCATTGCAATCACCGTTCCAGACTTCGCGTTGAAAACATCGGCACTAATGACTACTACGGGTCGGCGACCGCCCTGTTCGTGGCCCATGGCAGGATCGAGGTCCGCCCAGCGCACTTCGCCTCTTAGTATCTTGGCCATTGCTTCAGGTCTTCGGCTAGTCCCAGTTCGGCCAGCTCGCGTTCGCCTTGGGGATCGAGTTTTTCACATTCTCGCGCCAGGCGACTCTTCTCCACGCGCTCCAACTTTTCGGCGATTGCCTCTTGGACCACACGGCTGCGGCTGCGCTTCCCCACGTGAGCCACCCAGTGGTCCAGACGTTCCAGCAAATCCTTATCGATCGTGACGGCGATTTTTTCGGTAGGCATTCGTCGGTTCCCGTGCGGAAGTATGACAACTATCATACCCCCTGGGGAGCCGATGCCAAGGCGACAAGCGAATCGTGCTCCCCTTCAACGCCCGTCCGTCCTTGACCCACGCGCCGGCCCTCAAATAGACTTGGCGGTGGCCGTTGGCTTCGTTCTGCGCGCGTCGTCTGCCTCGCGCACACTTCCAGCCTGCGCTAACCGGCACGTTACCAACGTGCCCACATTCAGCAAACGTCCTCTAGGGGTCTGTCCGTGCCTGGCACTTGCGTGATCGGTCTGCAATGGGGAGACGAGGCCAAAGGCAAGGTCGTGGACCTGCTCACGCCGCGGCACGAGATCGTCGCCCGTTACCAGGGCGGGGCCAACGCCGGGCACACGGTGGTCAAGGGGGGCCAGAAGTATAAGCTGTCGCTGATTCCCAGCGGCATCCTGTCTCCCGGCGTGAAGTGCGTGGTCACCGCCGGCGTGGTGGTCAATCCGGCCAAGATTCTCGAGGAGATCGACGAGCTGACCGGCCGCGGCGTGGCCATCGGCGAAAACCTGATGATCAGCGACCGAGCGCACGTGATCTTTCCCTGGCACGTGGAGGAAGAGCGCGTCTTCAAGCTGGGGGCCAGCGACGCCGACGCCATCGGCACGACCATGCGCGGCATCGGCCCCTGCTACAGCGACAAGGCGGCCCGCCACACCTACGTTCGCCTGGGCGACATGTACCGCGACAACTTCAGGGACCGCATCGAGCGGATCGCGGCCGTCAAGAACATCACGCTGCGGGCACACGGGGGCGAGAAGTTCTCGCCGCTGGACGCAGGCGAGATTTACCAGCAATACCGCGGCCACGCCGAGCGCCTGCGGCCCCACGTCGGCGACACGACGGAGTATTTGCTTTCCGCCCTGGAGGCGGGACGCAAGGTGCTCTTCGAGGGAGCCCAAGGATCGCTGCTGGACGTGGACCACGGCACCTACCCCTTCGTGACCAGCAGCAACTCCTCGGGCGTAGGCGTCACCAGCGGCGCGGGCGTGCCGGGGCGGTTCCTCACCGAGATGATCGGCGTCGTCAAGGCCTACAGCACGCGCGTCGGCGGCGGGCCGTTGCCCACCGAGCAGGACAACGCCATCGGCCAGCACCTTCGCGATCGCGGCGACGAGTACGGCACCGTCACCCGCCGGCCCCGCCGCTGCGGCTGGTTCGACGCCGTGGCGGTGCGTTACACGGCGCGGCTCGGCGGCATCGATAGCCTGGCCGTGGCCCTGCTCGACGTGCTGAGCGAGCTGGACGAAATCAAGATTTGCACGCACTATGAAATCGGCGGCCAGCGGGTCAACAAGTTCCCCAGCCACGTCGAGGACCTGGCCCGCGCCGTGCCGGTCTACGAAACCCTGCCGGGCTGGCGGCAAGAGATTAGCCATTTGCGGCGGCTGGCGGACTTCCCGCCCAATGCGGCACGGTACGTGCAGCGGCTAAGTGAGTTGATTGGCCGGCCCGTGAGCATCGTTTCCATCGGGCCTGACCGGGAACAGACGGTGTTTTGTTAGTGGTTTGTGATCGTAGCCTGACTCTCCGAGTCGGGCACGCGACTCGGAGAGTCAGACTACGGCGCGAGATAGCCACCCTGAGGATGCCGTGCCTCCGACCTCATCCAGCACGACGTCGCAACCCACTCTGGCCATTCCGCCGGACCGGCTTCCCCGGCACGTGGCCATCATCATGGACGGCAACGGCCGCTGGGCACAGCGCCGTGGGCTGCCGCGCATCGAGGGGCATCGCCAAGGCGTGGCCAGCGTCCGTCGCACGACCGAGGAGTGCGCCCGGCTGGGGCTCCAGCAGCTCACGCTCTATTGCCTGTCCAGCGAGAATTGGAAGCGGCCGCAGCTCGAGCTCGATTTTCTCATGCAGCTCCTGGAGCAGTATCTGATCGAGGAGCGGGCCACGATCCTCGACCAGAACATCCGCCTGGCGGTCATCGGCAGCCGCGAAGACATCCCCGACGCCGTGCTCCGCGAGATGGACAAGACCATTGAACTGAGCGGCGCCAATACCGGCTTGCGGCTTTGCCTGGCGATCAACTACGGCGGCCGGTCGGAGCTGGCCGCGGCGGTTCGTCGCATCTGCCTGGAGGTCCAATCCGGCCGCCTGGCCCCGGCCGACGTGAGCGAAGAAACGATCGCGCAATACCTCTATACTGCCGACATGCCCGACCCCGACCTGCTCATCCGCACCGCCGGCGAAATGCGGATCAGCAATTTCCTGCTGTGGCAGATCAGCTATACGGAGCTGTGGGTGACCGATTGCTGCTGGCCCGACTTCACCGAGGCCGTGCTGCACGAGGCCCTCGGCGACTACGCCGCCCGCGACCGCCGCTTCGGCGGGCTGACGGGCTAAGTAGGTGCCGCGAGCCGAACGGGCAGAAACCGCCAAAGCAGCCCGGCTGCTCCGCAGCAGCCGGGCTGCTGATCCGTTCGGCTCGCGGCTTCTGGCTTTCCATCGCCGCAAGTGCGCCGCTATGCTTTCAACACGGTTGCATCGGGCGCCTCGGGTGCTCTCAGCCGTTTAGGCCACCTGGAGTTCCCCTTGCCGGAGCCTGCTCTCAGCCCTGACGAACTGCAACGCTACGCCCGCCAGATCGGGCCGGGCGTGTTATCGCCTGAGGGGCAGTTGCGGCTGCGGCGGTCGGCCGTGCTGGTGACCCGCGCCGGCGGCATGGGTGGGCCGGCCGCCCTTTGCCTGACGATGGCCGGCGTGGGCCGCGTGGTGATCGCCCACGGCGGCGAGATGGCGTCGCCCGACCTGAATCGCCAGGTGCTGGGCTCGGAGGAGGCCTTGGGCCAACCGCGGGCGAGCCACTTCGCCCAGCGGCTGCGATCGATGAACCGCTTTGTCGCGGTCGAGGCCATCGACCACGAGCCGGACGACGAGGAAGCGGCCCGGCTGGCGGGCGACGTCGATTTGATTATCGCCTGCCCGCCCACGTTCGCCGAACGGCTGCGACTGAATCGGGCGGCGGTGGCGGCGGGCATCCCGCTAGTCGATGCGGCCCAATGGGGCATGACCGGCACGCTGATCGTCGTCCGGCCGGGCGAAACGGCCTGCCTCCGCTGCGTTTATCCCGATGATCCGCCGTTTGAAGAGCACTTTCCCGTCGTGGGGGCCATCTCCTCGGCCATCGGCTCGCTGGCGGCGCTGGAGGCGATCAAGCTGCTCTCCGGCTGCGGCCAATCGCTCGCCGGCAAAATGCAGATCATCGACGCCTTCCACGGCGTGACCAGCCAACTGGCGCTGCAACGCAATCCGGAATGTCCGGAATGCGGGCGCGACGCAAGCTAAGAGAGCGGCGTCTGCTGAGAGAATGGGCTCACGTCCAAAGGTCGCTCAGACGCGGAGCAGTTACTGCGTCGGCTGCCAAGCCGCCAGGTCGCCACGGGTGTCGTCGCTCGCCGCCTTCCGCTTGAACCGATACACGCGAGCGGTGCCGATGTCCGTTCCGTCGCTTGTGGCGTACAGGGAAAGCTCGTTGCCGCTAATGGCGAACCGGTCGGGCAGCGGCCTGTCCTTTGGCCTGTCCTTTGGATCCCAGAAGAGCGGTTCCGTCGGAAACTCGATCGATATCCGCGATTCCTTGACGGCGTACGTCCCCTTGTGCACCTTGAGAGCGGTGCGGGAAATGACGGTCCCGTCCGACAAGAACTCTAACACGGTGTACTGAGGCTTCTCCAGGAACCAGGTGCCCACGATCGCCTTGCTGCCGGCAACCGGCTCGGCCGGAATCAGGCCCTTGTCGGCGGCCCTCGACCAGAACCCGTAGAGGAGGTACGCGCATAGGATGATCCAAGGATAGCTGTGCCGCACGTGGTCGCGAACTTTGCCCCACGTGTATCGCAGCAGCGTCCTTACCGCCTGGGTCGCTTCGGCCGGGGCGACGTGACCCGCCGGCGCGCATCGCCCGCGATGGGGCGGCGCGGGCGCCGTTGGCGGGAACAGTCGGGCATCACTCATGAGCTGTCTCGCGGAACAACCTCTCGCGGCGGAAACCCGCTGACATC
>JBGQHD010000052.1:0-11956 GCA_041497795.1 Planctomycetia bacterium | reverse complement strand
GCTTGGCCTTCACGAGCAGCAGGACGCGCCATTCGAGCGGCTTTGGCGCGACGGGGTCAGCGGCGCGTACCGACGTCCACGGCCCGAAGGCGCTGGCGAGTAGAATCACCAGGCAGGAATACACGGCGACCGCGGACCGACTCGTTGCGTGACGCACGGATTCAACCTCCGGTAGGGCCTAACGAGCAAGGATCAGTTGCCGGGGCCGCCTGTAAGGACGTTGAAGCGCCGGAAGCCGGGATGGCGGCCCCGGTCAACTGCATCCATTGGTTCGGCCTGAAAGTCGTGAATGTGCCCGTTTGATTCCCGAAAAAAGTCCTGACACAGTCCTGACACCTTTGCCCCCCTACTTTTTCAATTCCACTTTGCAATTGGGAAGTGCCGTTTTCAGCGATGCGACGCCGGCCTCAGTAATTCTAGTCTTCTCCAACTGCAACACCTTTAAGTTCGATAGCTTCTTGATGTGTTCAAGACCAGCATCGGTGATTTGCGTCGCGATGATCTGCAGTTGACCCAGCTTGCGCAAGCCTGCAAGGTTTGCGAGGCCGTTATCCGTAATTTCCGACTTGTTCTCAGCAACACTTCCGATGGTGCCAAAACTTCCAATTGCCAAGTACTCCAGATTGCTGAGACCACTAAGATGCTTCAGCCCAACATCTGTAGTTTTTGTCCCGAAGATAAATAAAGTGCGAAGTTCGGTCAAACCCTTCAGGTTCTCAAGGCCAGTGTCAGTGATGTGAGCCCCCCCGTCCCAGAACGAGTGAATAAGCAAACCACGCAACTTCTTCAAACCTTTCACATGGGCAAGGGACGTGTCGTCTATGGGGGTATGAGATAAATTCAGCGACTCTAAATCTAGCATTTCGTCGAGGAAATCGAGCTTCTTGATCGCGGTAGATTGAAGCTGTAACGCTCGAATGTTTTTCAATCCCTTCAACCGATCCGTCCCGTCATCTGTCACACCCTTGCATCCGTCTAGATTGATGCTGATGACTGTGATTGGGCCGTCCGGAAGTTTTCCACCTTTGGCAGTCACGACTTTGACCCCATCAGCTAGCATCTCTATGGCCTGTGCATCGGCCCGGATAGCCCATTCTGCGGCTCGACGATCTGCATCGACGGCCTTCGGCTGTGCCTGGGCGACTTTCAGCTTGGCAAGTTCTCCTTCGGCAGCGTCGGCCCGTGCCTTCTCTTTGGCGGCTTCGGCCCGTGCGGCCTCGGCGTCGGCCTTCGCTTGGGTGACCTCGGCGGTATTGGATCGGTTGCACCCGGCCGAGGCTAGAAGGCTGAGAAGTACAACCGCTGAAACGCGAATCGTGGATGACGCCATCGCTAAACTCCCATGTATGTAGTTTGGTCTCGGTTGCCGACACGCTTTCAGTAAGTCCTCCGCCGGCGAACGACCAAGCTCAGCAGCGGCGGCCACGCGCTGAACCGTCGAACCCCGAGAAACCAGTAACGCGGCCGCCGTCTGCTGCAGCGGATGGTTCGGCCCGACTGCGCTTACTTCTTCGCGAACGCTGACAGGTTCAAGTTCCGGATGACGAACAGCTTCGCGCTGCCGCCCTCCTCCAGATCACCCGAGAAGAACAACTCGCGCGTCGCTTCGACGTACCGGGGGGACTTCCCTCGGACGACCTCCATAGGTAGTTCGACCAACACAGGGTTAGTGAACGTAGCCCCCTGATCCATGGTGGAGAGGTAGACGAGGTTGTTCGCTGACTTGTCCTTGAGCAGGTCCGGCACGCAACAGAACCCGTAACGCTTCTTCGGGACGACGTACACGAACCGCCCCGTCGATCCGATCAGCGGCATCTTCACCGCTTCGGGCTTGCCCCACGCGCCGTCCCGTGAGGGCCGCTGCAGGCGGACGATTGCCGCCTTGCCGTCTTGGATCCGATCAGCCCAGAGCACCAACCCGTCCTCGCTCAGGCACGGGGAGGCGAGGAACCCGACGCCGTCGAGTTCCGGGATCTTGCGCGGCCGGCCAAAGTCGTCCTTCTTGGTCTTGCGGGCGGTAGAGTACAGATTCCTGCCATCTAAATTTAGGAGGATCATCTCCAACTCGTCGCCGGTGACCGTCGGATCGCTGCCGGGGACTAGCTTGCGGGCGCTTTCGAACAGGGCATCGGCACTCTTCCGCTCGGCGCGCCAGACCCAGCGCTGTTTCTCGCCCTTGGCGGTGGACTGCCAGTACAGGGTCAGGCCGTCGGGCGACACCCACGGGGCACTGTTGTACGCGTCCTGCGGCAGCTCCTTCAACAGCGTGAGTTCGGGCGGAGCCGCGACTGGCGGTGGGGGTGGCGGTGTGCCCGCCGCCGGCGGTACGCCCGCCGGCCGGACTTGTGCCTTTTCTCTCGGCTGAGGTGACGGCGGCGGCGCCGGCGCCGGCGGCTCTGGTGACACAGACGGCCCTTGGGGCTGCACCTGGATCATTGTCTCGTTCTTGAATATCTGGAGGTACAGGGGATCGACTTCATGCCCATTGGCTACCAGCACCGGAATGGGTTTGTCGCGGAGCGCCTTCTGCACCGCCTCGAGGGGCAGCGCTTTGCCCTTCGTGTCAACGAACTGCATGTTCTCGAAACGGCTCTCGAAAAAGTTCAGATGTGACGTCATGTAGAATACTGATCTCATTTGATGTACTTTTCTTTCACCTTCGGTGACGACCACTTCTATATTTTTCGTGTGGTAATAAGAACCCACCATGCACTGCCAAAAAGTGTCCTTGGCAGAACTCGCCAGCATCAGTGAGACGCTGGATGGTGCCGGGCTGGCTGGGATATTGTCAACAGTCGGTGGCTTGGGCTTGGGCTGGTCCTTGGGTGGGGGCTTGGGCTCACCGTTGGGTGGGGGTGGGGGTGGGGGTACCACTTCCGGCCAACGAACGAGAACGGTGTCGTCTTTGAGAATCTGGAGGTACACCGGATCAACCTCGGTGGCACCTGGGAAGACCTCTAAAACGGGGACCAGCTTGCGGGGGACCAATGCCCTTTGAACTGCCTCCGGGGAGAGCGGATGGCCCTTGATGTCCAGAAACTCCGCGCTTTTGCGGGGAACGGAGCTGAAGACCGGCTTCCAGGCGGGGGAGCTGAAGACCGGACTCCAGGCGAGGTATGCCACCTCCTTTGCAGGATTCTTGTCATCAAACGCCACCGGCGCTTCTGACACCATCGTGGAGATGGTGAAGGGTCGAGTAAGGCTCGCACCACGGATCGGCTGCGGACCCTCCTCTGCTGACACCATGCGGCACATGGTGAGAGTGTCCGTCGAGTCGCCTGCCGTGATTAGGACAATCGACGGCAGAGGGGCCCTGGGAAACTCTTCAGGGAACCTCGAGACCTCTTTCGCCCGGTCCCCCTCGGTGACGGATCCGGGTGGATACTCAGCATCAGCCGTGACGACTTCCGCTTGATCAGGCCCTATAGCGAACATGAATTGTTTGATTACGAACACCTGCCGCCTGATTTCCAGCAAGTGGTCACCCACCGCGAGCGTCACCGGCGTCGCCAAGGCATCCGCCGTGATCGGTTTGCTATCGAGAAAGTAGCTCAGCGACGTGTCGGCCAAATACGGCTCCACGAATTTCAGTTTGACCTGCGTGCGCGGCTCGCCGCTGCCCCAAAAGAAGAACAGGGCCGCCACCACCAGCGCGGCTGTGACCGCGGACCCGGCCATCCACTTCCACCACGTTCCGCGATGCTTTTTCGCGAGCGTGGTCAGTTGCGACTGCATGCCGGTGACGAGCGCCGCAATCTCACGAGTTTCGACGGCGGTCTGGACCGTCTTGGCCGCGGGGTCGGTCGCCTTGAGATACTCTCCCAAGGCAGCAGCCAGTTCGCGCATCGAGCGGTACCGGTCAGCGATGTTCTTGGAAATCGCCTTGAGGCAGATGGCTTCCAGCCGCGGATCGACATCGGGCCGCAGGGCAGAGGGTGGCTTGGGTTCGACGGAGGCGACTTGCGCCAGCACCGTGGCCAGATCGCCGGTGAAAGGCCGCTCGCCCGCCAGCATCTCGTAGAGGATCATGCCCAGCGCATAAATGTCGGTGGCGGGACCAATCTGCGCCGCCTGCGCTAGCGCCTGCTCAGGCGCCATGTAGGCCGGCGTGCCCAGGATGGCGCCCGATTGCGTCAGCGCGGCGACGTTCGGATCGAGCCGGCGCGACAGACCAAAGTCCATGATCACCGGCTGGCCTTTGCGGTCGATGATCACGTTGGACGGCTTCAGATCGCGGTGGATGATGCCCTTCTGATGCGCGGCATGGAGCGCGGCCGCAAGCTTGCGGATGGTGGCCGCGGCACTGCGCTCCGGGATGCGGCCGCTGCGTTCCAGCACCTTGGAAAGGGGCTGGCCTTCAATCAGCGCCATCACGATGTAGGGCCGGCCATCGACTTCGCCTGCCTCGTAGACTGGGCAGAGGTTGGGATGTTGCACCGTGGCGGCGGCCTGGCCTTCGCGGATAAATCGCTCGCGGTCTTCCGGCCTGGACAACACACCTTCCTTGGGAATTTTGATCGCCACTTCCCGGTCCAATTGCGGATCGCGGGCGCGGAAGACCATGCCAAAGCCTCCCTCCCCCAGCACTTCCAGCAACTCAAAGCGGCCAAACGTGCTGAAGGCGGGCGGCGGGGCACCTCGGCCTGCCGCGGCCGGGTGCTGTGGCAACTTCGCCGTTGGAGAGTCGGACAGCGCGAGAGGCGCCGTCGCGCCCGTGGCGAAGTGTGAGAAGACTTCGGTCACCACGCCTTGATCGCCAGGAAACCGTCGCTTGTACTCGTCCAGCGAAGGGGACTCGCCAGACTGTCTCCGTAGCTCCAGTTCCAGCAGCAGTAGAGCCCGCAAAAGGGCGGTACGCGTCAGCGCGGGCGTGGCGTCCACGAATTGCTCAATCCGTGGCTGGTGACCGCCTTTCCATTGCGATTCAAAGCGACCGCAGTCGGCGTCGATCAAACGCGCGGCCGACAGGGAACGATCGTCCGATTTTGGCATAAGACGGCCTAGCAGGAGCAAGCGGTTGGGTGGGAAGACAGAGCAGAGCCGAACTCGCCAAGATCGGTATCCTTAGCTTGCCCGCTTACCGCGGTCGCTGCAAGAGTCGATGCCCCTCGTTCGTTAGCCTTCAGGAGCGGAGCGCTGGCAGCTATTCCCCTCGGCCGGTGATGGTGGCGCGGCGGCAATTCGTGGACAATTTGCGATTATGCTAGGGAATGCCCGGAATCGCCCCTCGTCGGAGACACCGCCATGAGAATCACCAGGCCGCTGCTCGTTCTCGCCCTATTTCCCGCGTTCGCGGCAGCGGCGCCAGCGGAAGAGGGGCTTCGCGGCGAGTATTTCGCCGACCGCTCCTTCACCGCTCTGGGGACGGCGCGCCTCGACGGCCCCATCGACTTCACCTTTGACCGCGTGGCCCCTTACAAGGGGGACAAGCTGCCGGCCATCCGCGAGGGGCACTACGAACACTTCGCCATCCGCTGGACTGGCCGCGTTGTCCCGCGCTACTCCGAGACCTACACGTTCCATGTCACGGTGGACGACGGTGCGCTGCTTTGGATCGATGGCCGGCTTGTGCTTCGCGCGTGGAAAGAGCAAGGGCCCACCGAATACACGGCCCAGATCAAGGTCACCGCCGACAAGCCGGTACCCATCAAGCTGCTCTACTACAACGCTTGGTTTGCCGGGTCGATCAAGCTGAGTTGGTCGTCAGCCACGCAGAAGAAGGAACTGATCCCGCGCTCGAGGCTGCTGCCGCCGGAGCCCGAGCCGGCCCTGAAGATCGAGGAGATGCCGTCGCTGGCCGAGAACGTCAAGGTGGAGACCATCGAGCTGCCCCAGACGGTCAAGAACGATCCAGCCGGCAAGAAGCCCTCGATCGTGCTGTCCTGGCTCAAGGACGAGGGGGTGCTCGGTTGGAACGACGAGAAAGGAGCTTTGCACCTGACGCGGCTCGGCACTGATCTGAAGCCGCACGGTGAGGACGTCGCGCTGGACAAGCTCGATCTGCGGGGCCTGGTCGCCCATGACGATGGCTCCGTCGCGCTGATGGCCGCCGACCTGCCCAACCGCATGTGCGTGCTGAAGGTCGATCGGCGGGGCAAAGAGCTTTTCCGCACCGTCCTGATCGGTGAAAAGGGGCGGGGCGAAGGCGGGCACTACCTCGACGACCATTTCAGCTTCACGGGCCGCTTCGTCTCGTCCCCCTCAGGCGTCTACGCCGCCCACTTCGGCCATTCGGCCAATTTCGGCAAGGGGGGTGTGCACCAGGGAGGCTTCTACGCGGTCCTCAACGGCGCCGGCAAGGTGCAGCACAGCAACACCTGGACCGTCAGTCACAGCCTGGACCAACGCCTGGTGCCGCTGCGCGAAGGTGGTTTCTTGACGATCTCTGCGGGCGACTGCTACCCCAAGGGCCTGGTGTTCGAGAACCGCGAGCTAAACCTGAGCCGCGTGCTGTACCCCGAGCCCGAGAAGCAGGAGAAGTTCGGCAACTGCGGCGGCTTCGTCAACGCGACGCTCGGCAGCCTTGTGCCAATGAAGACGAAGGTGAGCCTGACCTTCCTCACGAAGGACGGATCGACGACGCTTGTCATGTACCAGCTTTTCGAAGAAGACGGACGCGAGCTGAAGCGCTCGAAGCTCGCCGAAATGCCCGCGACCGACCACGGCGTGGTCCGTCACGCGGCACTAGGAGATCACCTGCTGCTCGCCTGGCAAGAGAAAGACGGCGAGACGAAGCTGGCCCGGCTGCACCCCTCCGGCGTGCTGATGAGCAAGCCGGACACGATCAAGGAACGGCTACCGCAGAACGACGAACTGTTCGCGCTGCCCAACGGCGACGTGGGTTGGATCAGCGCCAAGACGGGCGACCGCCAGTTGCGGCTCATCCGCGTCCGCCTGTGACTCAATCCATCGCAGAGGCTTTCCGGCGAGCGTGCGCTTCGGCCCTGGAGCGGCCGGCCGCGACTATGCGGCCGCGGCGCTGGCTTTGCCGACGTAGGCCAATTACCACCCCGGTGCTGAGCAGAGCGCCCAGCGTGACGAAGCCACGCCGGAAGGCGGAGCCACGCTGGGCCGCCGGCTCGAGCGCCCCGAGCTTCAGCGTACCTTCGCGTTTGCCGGCGGGCTTCTTGTCTTTGGCGTCGTAGAACTCGGCAGTGTTCCGCCGGGCCGGCATGCGGTATTCACCGACGATCAAGTTCTGGCCGCCCACGACCTCGCGGGGGAAATCCCCGTCGATGACCGTCATGGTCATCTTCTTGAGGTCACCCAGCGCGTCCTTGACTGCCTACTCCCGCTCCTTGTCCAAAGCCGCCAGGTTCAGCTTGTCGATCTCCGGGCCACGCAGGCCGAAGTGCGCTTGAGGAACGGCTGGAGACCAAGAAGTCGTCCTTGTGGGCGGAATGAGGGTCAATCGTTCTCCTGGAGCACCCGCGGGATTCAGATGGAGCAACACCAAGTAGGCGGCGAGCCGCAGCGAGCCGTGAAAGTGCCCATCAACCAAGTCGCCTGCGTCAGCTTCGATGCGCCCACGCTGCCCGCTGAGGAAGTCAGGATCAATGACGTGACGCGCTGGCGCGTCTGGTGCCGGCACTGCGAGGCGTGGCACTATCACGGCCCGGCCGAAGGGCACCGCGAGGCGCACTGCGAGGATTCGAGCGGCCCGTACTGGCGGAGCGGGTACAATCTGGCCTTGGGCAAAGACAACACCGACGAGGGCGAGCTATGAGCACTCTGCGCGGCTGGTTGCCACGATTCTCGCTACGTTGGTTGTTGGGGGGACTCGCGATCCTAAGTATCGGCTTTGCCGCCGCCACTAATGCAAACAGCGGTTGGTCGCTCGGACTGGCCATCGCATTTCATTTGATCCTGCCACTTTCAATCGTCTTTTCCATCTATCTCGTGGGCCAGCGGAGGGCATTCTGGGTTGGGGTGGGCATCTTGAACCTCTGGTCCCACTTAGCATTCGGCAAAGGCGAGTATCTCGTTAGCGCGCACCAGCAACGTGAGATCGTCGGACTCTTGAACAGCTACGCCGCCACGCCACTCGTCAAGCTCCAGGAAGATAAGGTTGCGGCCCTCGCCGACCAGCAGGTGCAAGCCCAAGTGGCCGCTTTCGAGGCGCGCGGAGGCAGCATCGGTCCTGGGGATATCTCCATTACCCAATCCCACAGGTTGGAGAGTATTGAAAACAGCTTCCGAGAGGCAGTCACCTTGAGCCTGCTGTATTTCCTGATGATCCTCGGTTCGTTTGCCTTTGGCTGGTTGGCACGCTGGACCTACGAACGCCGCCACCACGAAGTAATGCCCGCCCCGGCGCAGGTTGAAGGAAAAACGCCATGAGCGACTGCCGCTCCCATCGCTGGTTCCAACTGAGCCTCAAGTCGCTGTTCCTGCTGACGCTGCTCGTGGCGACGTTCTTTGCCGGCTACTCGTTGGCGACGCGGCAAGCGGAGGCGGAGAGACGGCGTGCAGAGTTGGAAGCTCAGCGTGCCATTGAAGAGGCTCGCTTACAGGCTGAGGAACAGGCGCTCCAGACTCAACGGCTCCAGGCGTGGTCATCCACGGGGACCGTGGTGTGGCCCCAGCAACAGCGATGGATCGTTCAGCCGCAATCCAAGGAATGAACATGCCCCGCGTCGTCTACTCGCTGCGATTCGAGGCGGAGCGACAGCCCGGCGAGCCGATCACGGAGTTCATCGTCCCGCTCGACCGCCAAGGGAACGGCCTTGGCCATGTCGAGACGCAGAAGCGGTACAAGCTCACGGCCGTGTCGGCATACCGGCAGCACCAAGTGAGCGATGAGGTAGTCGCATCAGGGGACATCTCGCCAGACGGGTATCTGGTGCCCTCGTGAGGAGCCGTTGAATCACCATGAACGGGCACGAATGGGATGACGACATTGAGCCGCCCAAGTATCGTGGGCGGCCAAGCCGACTGAGGTACTCGCTCGCCGCTCTGATGGCATTCGTCGTCGTGGCCAACGTGCTCTTTGCGGTCATCCATCAGTGGGGGGACACACTTGGGGAGCGTGCAAGGCGTAGAACCGAGCAACTGAGCGAGTTGCGTTGGGTGCCGGCGTCTGAAGTGCTCCCATTGCTCTGCGCATGCGGCAGTTGCTTGCTCGGCATTCTTGTCGCCATTCTCGTGAACCGCTTGGGCCGAAATGGCTACGTGGTGTTTGCCGGCATCACGTGTCTCAGTCTGCTGGCCTTCGTCTACGCGCTGAACGTTGAGATTCGGCCCTTGAGCGCCACGCCCATGCAAGAACTCCGACTCGACCAGGTGCTTTACGCCGCATCCCTGCCGGCGGCGTTTACGCTGCCAGCCAGCGCCTTTGTCGGCTGGTACCTGTCGATCTTCAAAGAGGATCACTGAAGTGAGTTCCGATGCCGACAACCCCTACGCCGCGCCGCAGGCACCGCCAGAGAAAGCGACGCCTGTGCCCTGGTCGGTCTATCTCCGCACCGGTCTCGCCGGAATCATGGCGTTCGTCATTGCGTTCAGCCTCGCGGCAGGATTCTCGACTATCGCCTGGCTCGCGGCCACAGCTTGGATTGGCCCGCCCATCGTCGAGCGCGAGGAGATGGCCAGTACGGGGTACTAACGTGCTGCGTCCTGATCGGGGCACTGTTGGGGGCGGTCGCGGCGAGGCACGAGTTTCGGCGGCAAACGAGCGGCACTTGACTCCGGCCGGAAGATGGCCGCGATTCGCCCTCTGCAAGGGAGTCTTGCGTGGCGACCAAAGCGACATTAAAAACGCGTCAACAGCCAGCGTAAGGAGCAGCTTCGATGTCTAAGCACCTTACTGCGACGGCCGTGATTCTGATCGCGGGGCAAATCGCCGTTTATGCAGACCAGCCGGCGAAATCTGCCGACGCTGCGGCCAAGCCAATGCTTTCCATCGCGTGGAAGCGCGGGCCGGACTTGCCGCAGGGCTTTCAGGATAGCGACGGCGGCATTCTCGGTGAGACGCTCATTTCCGTCGGCGGGTTTTGCAGCGGACAGAAAGGCGGGCCAGGCAAGACGGACCGCTACCCGCGCGGGTTCCTCAAGAGAGTCTGGGGGCTGTCACTCACCGGCAAGGAGCGAGGCTGGCAGGAATTGCCCGAGTTTCCCGGCGCCGCTCGCCAAGGGCTCGATGCCGTCGTCGTTGGCGATCAGCTCTACTGCTGGGGCGGATTCAGCTACACCGAGCCGTTTTGCTATCAGGACGGCTTTCGACTCTCCCGCAAGGAAGGCGGCTGGCAATGGGACAAGTTGCCTCCATTACCTTGGGTCCTTACCGCCCAAGGCTCGTGCGCGATCGGCTCCAAGATCTACGTGGTGGGCGGCGCCGATTACGACGGCAAGACCGGCTTCTTCTCGCAGAGTGACCGCCGCGGCAAAGTGAAACGCCTGGGCGCTCGTCTCTTGATGCTCGACACCGGGCGCTTTGACGACGGCTGGAAAGAGCTGGCCGCCTGTCCGGGCACGCCGCGCTTCGTCCATGCGGTCGCCGCCGTGGGGGCCAAGGTCTACATCTTCGGAGGTGCCGCCAGCGAGCCCAATCCCGCAAAAGGGACGCACACCGTGGTCGACAACTGGCGCTACGACCCGGCCGCCAATTCGTGGAAGCGCCTCCCCGATTTGCCCATAGCCAGTGGCAACTTTCCGTCCGGTGCGATTGTCTTCAAGGACCGATACATTCTCCTCATCGGCGGTTACCAGTATGGCAAGGTGCAGAACGCCGATGGCAGCACGCGCGCTGTCTACGGCAAACCGACCCGCCGTTATGCCGACAACGCCATGTGCAGCGATGTGTTCGTCTACGACACGAAGACCGACACGTTCGGCTCGGCCACGCCGCTTCCCTTGAACAATAACTTGCCGATGGCCGTCGTGCGCGGCGAGCATGTCCATCTGATCGGCGGCGAGATCGGCGGTGCCGTGATCGATGGCGAACACTACGGCCATCACCCGGAGCTCTATCTGATTGGAACGGTAAAGGTCGAGAAATGAGGCTGGCCATTTTGGACGATTGAGGCCACCCTCAGTCGCTTGAGGTATGTCCATGCATCGGACGTTTGCGTCGATGATGTGGTCCTGGTCGAGTGGCGAGGCAATTTCCTCCTGCACTTGGTCAACGAGGTTCAGGGCGATCAGCTCCTGATTGGCAACAACCTTGGCAGGGTCAACGGGTGGGTGCCGGCCTCAGCTGTGGTTGGCAAGGTCATCGCCCTCGGGGACGTAGCATCGGCCTAGCCAAACGCCGCGTCTGACCGGGGCGAGAAGAGCCGACGAAGATTCCGGTGCCGAAGTCGGAACGCTAGGCGATAGACCCAGGCCAACACCGCCCCCGTCCAGCGCCACCGCGGCTCGAACGCGATCTCGTCACGGACAATGCAGCCGTCGGCCGTCGCGGTCAGCGTGCGCCGGTGCCGCCACTCTCGCATCGTGAGCAGCCGGGAGACCTCGTAGAAGCCTCGGCCAGGCTCCAACTCCATAAGCGTGATGTCGTCGAAGTCTACGGGCACGATGCCCAGCAGCAGAATCCAACTGCGGAAGGCGACCCGCCCGAGCGGAACTGTGCCGGGCGTGAGCCGCGCCATCGCGGCTGGATACGTCATGCGAGCCAGGGGCCACAGCTCGCGGTTGACACCGGCGAAGCTGCTGGCGTGCTCCCAGATTCGCTCTGGGCTTGCCTGCAACTCTGTGGCGATGGTGAAGGATCGAACCACTACTAGGCGTGCCTCATGCTGGCGACTTACGGCTCGTGCCCAGCACAAAGCCAAGCAAGCCCGAACCCATCGAAATCGTACCAAGGCCCACGTAGAGGATGGTCGGGCCCGGCTGCGGTAGCCCATGCCGGCGTGCAACCTCCCGATGGTGTTCGAGGCCATCCGCCTTGGTGTAGTTGATGCAGCCCAAGCCGAACACCAGCGACACCACGCCCACGACACCGAGAACCCAGCGCCTT
>JBGQHD010000051.1:0-11985 GCA_041497795.1 Planctomycetia bacterium | reverse complement strand
ATCGTGCGCCAGGCCGTGCACGACTCGCTCAGCGAGTTCCGCTTCGAACGGTTCATGGCCAGCTTCGACACCCTGAGCGAGGGAGTGCGCCGTACCACGGGTGAGCTCGTCAAGCAAATCGACCCAGAGGCTTTGGGCCGCCTGCGAGCCGAAATGACCTCTCCCAGCCGGCTGCGGCGAATTCGCGCCGTCGAGATGGCTGGCGCGATGAACGCCGCGAGGATCCTCGAGAACGAATTGATCGCCCGGCTGGAGGACGAAGACTACCTGGTCCGGACCGAAGCCGGGCGGCTCTTGGCAACGTGCGATACGGCGGCCGCCCGCGCGGCCCTGTTGCAGCTCACGGCCGGCGCAGGAGTGCGCGATTCACGTCTGGGCCGGGCGATCCCCGTCGCGGAGGCAGAGCTTAGGGACACAGCGCTCAGGGGTCAGAGAATGTGAATCAATCGAAAAACCACCCTCAAAACCGCACGTAAGTCCTTTTGCATCAGGGGTCAGGAGACAAGGTAGAGCGCCACGCTACCGAACCCTGAACCCTGAACCCTGGTTGTCGCTTTCCATAGGGGCTGTCCGATGATCGTCAGGCTGCTGGAACTGCTTGGCCAGACCGCGCCGTATGCCGACCGAGAAGGCCCCGCGCGGGGCGGCGCTGAAGGCTCCGGCTGGGGGGACTTTGTTTGGGCGGTGCTCGGCGTGGCGGCGCTGGCCGGGGCCGTCTGGCTGACGCGTTGGGTGATCCGCCGCGCCCCCGCCGCCCCCGCCCACGACCCCAACAGGCTCTTCGCGGGCCTTTGCCAGGCCCACGGGTTGAACCGGTCGGATCGCCGGATGCTGCGGCGGCTCGCGCGGTCGCGCGGCTTGGCCGACCCGGCCCGGTTGTTTGTCGAGCCGCAGTTCTTTGAAGTGCCGTCTTCCGATCCGACACTCGGCTCGCAGGCCGGCTGCTTGAACGAACTGCGGCAACGGCTGTTCGGGGCCTAGTGCTCGGTCACGCGCCGGTTGATGCATCGTGGCACGGGCTTCCAGCCCGTGAATTCACGGCCAAGATGGCCGTGCCACACCTCACGTCACGAGTGACACAGCACGAGGACCTACGGCCCGATCGTTGGTTTTGCACGTCAACCCGGCCTCTTGTCGCTCCGCGTTCTGGCTCGCGCCCCTTGCCGCGCGGGTCGCGCCTGCGACAATGAGGGACGAAACAGCTCTGCTTCACGCGCGATCGGGCGGTCTGGGGCCAAGCATCGGTTCTCGCGGATGTCGCGGCCCCGCTCACTTCTGGGGATTCAGTCATGAACGACACGTGGTGGATCTGGATTGTCTCGCTCCTTGGTGCGGCGATGGGCGTCGGTGGCGGACTGCTGGGCACTTACTTCAGCGTTCGCAGCGCCAAGGGGCCTCGCGAGCGGGCCTTCATGATCCGGGCCGCTCTGCTGTGCTGGCTGCTGGTCATTGCCTTCGTGGCCGGCATCTGGCTCATTCCCACCTGGCACAAGCATCTGCTGTGGGCGCCGTATACCGTGACGCTGGGCATTTGGATTCGCTGGTGCAATCGCTCGCAGGCGAGAATCCGGCAAGAGGAAGCGGGCAGCGCGGCGCAAGCGACTGGCACGCCATGATCGCGCGCACGACCCTTGGCCTCTCGCGTCTACTTGCTCAACGGCACCGCAGCCACACGGAGCCCGAATGATGCGAAACAAGCGGCTGTGGCTCGGATTGATTGCAGTCGGCGCCGTCTTCGCCGCGTCGTTTGCCTATTTCGCTTGGCCCAGGCCCATCGCCGGGCCACCGCCGCTGCCTAGCCCCAACGGCTATGACGATCTCGTCGCGGCCGGTGAGATCGTCATCGGCCAACCACCTGATTCGAGGACGGCGTCGCCCGATCAATTGCGGCAGTTCGTCGGTTCAAACCGCGCCGCGCTCGATCGGGCGCGCATCGGCTTGAGTCACGAGTGCGGCGTGCCCGTCGAGCATTCGCAGGCGCACCTCGAGGTCGGCTTGGAGCGAATGGAGAAGACTCGAGCGGTCGTGCGCGTGTTTAGCGCCGCAGGCAAACTCGCCGCGGATGAAGGCCGCGTCGCGGATGGGGCGAAGAGCTATCTCGATCTCATCCGGCTGGGCCAGGAGCTGGCTCGCGGCGGGCTGGTCCTCGATCGGCAATTGGGGACCGCCGTCGAACGCGACGGCATCGGAGGTTTGCAAGACCTGCGGGTCAAGCTGGCTGGAGCGACGCGCCAGGATGTAATGAGCGCTCTCCAACAAATCGAGGAGCGGGCGGAGCCTATCGAGGCCGTCTTCTCGCGGGAGCGGGACTTTCAGGATGCCCTGATCGCCAAGATGGGCGTTGCGGGGATCTTGAATGGGAATAAACTGCGACAACTGGGGCGGTCCGCTGAACCGCGAACCAAAGAAGCCGCCACGGCCGTGCGGCAGGCAGCGCGGCTGCTGCTCATCGAGTTAGCAATTCAAAGTCATATTGAAGAGAACGGTTCGCCGCCCGCCGGCCTCGAGGATCTCGTGCCGCGCTACCTGAGCGCCGTGCCGTGCAACCCCGAGGATGGTCGCCCCTTCGAGTACACCCTCGATCCCAGCGGCTTCTACGGCCTCGGATCTGGCGCCGAGGTCGAAAAAGGCGAAGCGGCCAAGCCTCAGGCGCGCTGAAATGGCGGCGCTAGTAGCCTTCTCGTTCCCAAGCTCTGCTTGGGAACGCAAGTAACGAAGCTCTGCTTCGAGGTTACCGCGCACCTCGGCGCCTGGCGCAGCACTCGAAGCAGAGCTTCGGGGGCAGCGTTCCCAAGCGGAGCTTGGGAACGAGGGACTTGGTGGGCATTGCCCACCCTACAAACTCCAACTTGCGGAGCAAGTTGGCCACACTACAGCTTCGGCAGCTTCACTTCCTTCGGCCGCGGCAGCTTGTTGGGCTGCGGGTCGGGCTGCTTGGCCGGTGGGTTGGGGATGACCTTCGGCACCACCACCTTGGGCGCCGGGCCAGCCTTCGGCTTGGGGGGCGGCGGGGGCGGGGCGACGTAGGCTTCTTCCACCTTGAAGCCCAGCGGGTCTTTCAGCTCGCGCTGGGCCAGCACGGCCCACGGAGTGCCGGGGTTCATCTCGATGCAGCGGCTGAGCAGCCGCGTGGCTTCGGCGGCTTGCTTCTGGTTGGTGGTGTTGGTGATCTTCTCGTCGGGCACGAACCTCCAGCGATTGGACTTTTTATCGACAAACTCGGTCCCCTTGCCCTTGAAGACGCTGCACACCACGTTGTACTCGTAGTTCCGCACCCGCATGGCCAGCAGCCGGCCGTAGGTGTAGTCGTACCAGGCCCGCCAACGCGGCGACTTCTCCTGGGCGTACTCCTTCTCGAAGCCGTGGCCGAAGGGGACGAGCAACTGGTCCAGCACGTCGAGGTTGTAGGCCGCGGTCTTTTGCGCCTCCAGCAGGTCTTGCTGGAAGGTGTTGCCCGTCGGGGCAAGTTGCAGCGTGGGCGAGTCCTTGATGGTCCGCTGCTTCGTCATTTCGACCACCTGCATGATCGCCCGCCGCAGGGGGCTGGACTGGATGCGGCGGATATAGTGGGCCACCGAGTCGTACTCGGGGGCGTAGCGAATCATCGTCGGCACCTGGAACTCCGAGACGTCCTGCGGGTCGTCCTTGATGAAATAGGCCCCGCCGGTTTCGTAGGCTGCTCGCGTGAGCGCGAACGGCCCCAGCCCGGAGTGCAGGTTGCGGTATTGGCTGCCGCTGAACCAGAAGGGCAGCTCGATCTGCTCCTGGTGCACCGAGTCGGGGCCGCGGCAAACGGGCAGCCAGTACGTCTTCCCGTCGTCGGGGTGCACGTAGGGGCGCAGGCCGTGCTCCTTGCCGAACATGGCCGACGGGCCGACGGTGTAGATCGGGATGCTCAGCCGTTGGCAGCTTGCGATCACCTGGTCGAGCATACGGTAGTCGTCGCCGGACTCGTCGGTCCAGTTGACGATCATCATCTTCCGCCGCTGGTGGGTGACGCGCGTTTGATAGCGGTCGATGGCGAACTGTATGGCGGCGAAGACGTTCTCGATGCCGCTCTCGTCGTCCGGCACGCTGCCGATGGCGGCCACCACCTTGTGGCCGTCGGTCGTGGGATCGACCAGCACCTTCGTATGCTCGCCGTAGGCGATGACCGCGCTCACCAACTCGTCGTTCTTGAGCATGCCGAGCCCGTTAAGCTCGGTGAAGATTCGCTCCAGGTGCTTGGCGACTTCCTTGCGCTCCTTCACCAGGCTCAGCGAGGCGTCCATCAGCCAAACGACGATGACCGGCTTTTTCTCAAGGTTCTCGGCGATCTCGTGCGTGATGCGATCGACGGCCCCCTCGACGTGCTGGGCCTGCTCACCGTAGCCCCCCTTGCGAGGCACGCTCGTCGTGAGAAACGCGCCGGGGACCGACGATATGGGCGGCAGCACCTCGACCCGCGCCGCGCCGGCCGCGGGGACCACGACGCTCTCCAGCGGCACCTTGGGCAACTCCCAGCCTTCGCTGCGGGCGATCGAGGCCGTCAGGTTCTCGTGCTCGCGCCATTCCCTATCCGGCGGGGCGAGGCTCAGCGTCGGCTCTAACTCCGCGGCCAACGGCGCCTCCTGGGGCACAAAGCTGAGGACCCCCTCGTTGGCCGGCTCCTGGTGGCTGAGCAAGCTGATTGGCAAGGCGACCGCCACGACCAGCACGGCTAAATGCACGACGGTGCTGAAGAGCACGCTAAAGACCGCGCGAAACGACCGGCCCAGCGGCAAACCGCTGATCGCCAGGGCCCGCTCCAGCGCCGCCTCGGTGTACTCAAGATCGGCGGGAAGAGATTGTGCTGCTCGCTGCTCGCGGCGAGCTTCCGCCACGCGACGCAAGACGGCCAACATCGTAACCCTCCGGTCGTCTGGACTCTGCTCCCAGAAGTGCTCGGCACCCGCCCGGGGCGAGCGTGCCCGCGTTGCGCACTGCGCCCACGTTGGGTGCCAGCGAGCGTAATATACCCTGCCGCTGGGTCAAATCCTACAGATTCCGGGAATTGTGTTTGACCAAGGAATCTGGCGAGGAACTCCACCGGGCTCGCCCCTAATGCCACGAGATTAAGCGATCGGCATACAACCTGTTGAGTGACAGCGTGCCGTGCTGTCGCAATACGTTGTGGCCACGCCTCCTTAATCTCGTGCCATTAGGGACAAGCCCGGTGGTGGACGTGCGCGTCGCGCCGGTGGTTGCCACGAATCCTAGTTGCACACCGCGACGCGGCGACACGACGGCACGACGACACAACGAACATGCGGCCGTCGCATCTCACGCGGTTCTTGGCATCCAGCGACCGTGCTGGTAGACTCTTCCTTAGGCTCGTCTTTAGGTCAGGTTAGCGCGTTCGCGCCACAACCTCGACCTCTAAGCCCGTCCGGGGGAGCGTCTCCGATGTCGCACGATCCGCGGCCAGGGCAGTCTCTCCCGAGCCCCTCCACGTTGCGTCGCCGCCCGGTGCCGCCGCCTCTCCCCGCCTCCAGTCGTCCGGTTGCCGTCCCGCCCGGCAACGGTCGGGTATTGATGGTGCGCGGCCAGGGCGGCCAACCGGACGACAACGACCCGCGGAGCAACCTCTTGCGGAGCGTGCCCTCCTGGCTGATGAGTGCCGCAGTTCACATGCTACTACTGATCGGCTTGGGCCTCCTGTACGTGGCTCATGCCACGAACAAATCCCAGGAAATCGAGGTCGTTGCCAATTGGGCCGATCAATTGGGCGATCCTCTGAGCCGCGACCCGTTCGACCACCCTTCGCTGCTCGAACCCGAGGGCAAGATCCTCTCGATCCATCCCGGACCGCTCGTCGACGACCCGCTTTCGGCTCCGCGCACGCCGGAGATCAAGCCAGTGCTGGGCGCACTTGGAAGCGGCAACTTGAAGATGCCGGGTATCGGCAACAATCCCTTCGGACGCGACATCGGCTCGCGCGAAGCGAACCTAAAGCGCGGCGGCAACCGTGTCACCGAGGATGCCGTTCAAGACGCCCTCAAGTGGCTGGCAAAACAACAGCGGGGCGACGGCTCCTGGTCGCTTTCCGGACCCTTCGGCAGCGGCGGCGGAACAGAAGAACGCATTGGCGCCACGGCGATGGCCCTGCTGGCCCTGCAAGGGAATGGGAACACGCATCGCGAGGGCGCGTACAAGGACCAGGTGCGCAAGGGGAAAGACTATCTCGTCTCGCGGCAGCTCCCCAGCGGCACGTGGCGTATCGACAACGGGCATCACACCATGTACGTCCACGGCCAGTGCACCATCGCCCTCTGCGAGCTGTACGCCATGAGCGGCGATTCGTCGCTCCGCCTGCCGGCCGAGAAGGCCGTGAAGTTCTGCCTGGACTCGCAGAGCAAATTGGGCGGGTGGCGCTACGACCCGCGGGGCCAGGACGCCGATGTTTCGGTGACCGGCTGGGTGGCGATGGGCCTGCAAAGCGCCAAGATCGCCAAGCTGGAAGTGCCCCAGCAAGCTTTCGACCGGATCAGCAAGTTCCTCGACTCGGCCAGCGCCGAAGGGGGCAGCCGCTACGGCTACCGGGCCGAGCCGGGCGAGACGTCGCCGGCCATGACCGCCGAGGCGCTATTGTGCCGGGAATGGCTCGGCTGGCCGCGCGACAACAAACACCTGACGAGCGGCATCGAATACCTGGCCTCGACCGACAACCTTCCCCGTTGGGAGCCTTGGGACGACCTCAAGAGCCGCGGCCGCGACGTCTACTATTGGTACTACGCCACGCAGGCCCTGCACCACTACGGCGGCCCGCCCTGGTACCGGTGGAACAACGTGATCCGCGAAGTCCTCCCCAAGGGCCAGGTCAAATCCGGCCCCGAGGCCGGAAGCTGGGACCCCCGCGGCGACAAATGGGGCCTGTCCGGCGGCCGGTTGTACGTCACCTGCCTGAGCACGTGCATTCTCGAGGTGTATTACCGGCATTTGCCGATCTACAAGTCGAGGGAATGACGCCCGCCCGTCACACTAACCCGACGCGCAAGCGAGGGAGTCTTCTCCGCTCCGCCCTCGCTTGCGCGTCGGGTTAGTGTGTATGTCCGACACATCTCTCTCCCCCCCAACCGCGCTTGACGCTCCCCACAGGCACTGCTAGATTCGGGCGTTTTCGGTAACCGAACCCGTTGAAGAGCAAGCACAACGGTCGATTCGGGCTTCTCTCGACCCGCTGCATCGGCATCGCGCGCCCCCCACAGGCGAACGCAACGGCGGAGCCGGAAGCGGCGCGCGTGAGAAGCGCGTGCTCAAGAAGCCCGGCTTCTCCGAGAAGCCGGGCTTCTGGAGCCGTCGCGCGAAGGGCGCTCGCCCGGCTTACTACGCCACAGTGTCGAGCACTGGTGCCGAGCACTCGACGACAGCACTCGACGATGCGCCCCATTCGCCCTGGCGACCGGCTCCCGATCCAATCGCGATACCAAACCCTGGGGATCAACTCCCTCGACTTAGAAAGGCATCACCCCATGGCCAAATACGTCTACTTCTTCGGCGGCAGCAAGGCCGACGGCAACGGCAAGATGAAAGACCTGCTCGGCGGCAAGGGGGCCAACCTGGCCGAGATGTGCGTCATCGGCCTGCCCGTGCCGGCTGGCTTCACCATCACCACCGAGGTCTGCAACTACTACTATGCCAACGGCAAGCAATATCCCAAAGAGCTGAAGGCCCAGGTCGATGAGGCCATGCGGCAGACCGAGCAGGTGATGGGGGCCAAGTTCGGCGACTCGAAGAAGCCGCTCTTGGTCTCGTGCCGGTCGGGGGCCCGCGTGTCGATGCCCGGCATGATGGACACCGTGCTCAACATCGGCCTCAACGAATCGACGCTCAAGGGCCTCATCGACTCGACCGGCAACGAGCGCTTCGCCTGGGACAGCTACCGCCGCTTCGTGCAGATGTACGGCGACGTCGTGCTCGACCTCAAGCCGCAGTCGAAGACCGAGATCGACCCCTTCGAGAAGATCATGGAAGAGCTGAAGCACGAGCGCGGCGTGAAGCTCGACACCGAGCTGACCGTCAAAGACCTGCAAGAGCTGGTCAAACGCTTCAAGAAAGCCGTGAAGGAGAAGAAGGGCAAGGACTTCCCGGAAGACCCCCTGGAGCAAATGTGGGGGGCCGTGGCCTCGGTCTTCGGCTCGTGGAATAACGACCGGGCCATCGTCTACCGCCGCCAATACGGCTATCCCCATGATTGGGGCACGGCGGCCAACATCTGCTCGATGGTCTTTGGGAACATGGGCGACGACTCCGGCACCGGCGTGGCCTTCACCCGCGACCCGGCCACCGGCGAGAACGTCTTCTACGGCGAATACCTGATCAACGCCCAGGGCGAAGACGTAGTCGCCGGCATCCGCACGCCCAAGAAGATCGCCGAGCTGGAAAAGGAAATGCCGGCCGTCTACAAGCAGCTCGAAGAGGTCCGCAAGAAGCTGGAACAGCACTACCGCGACGTGCAGGACATCGAGTTCACCATCCAGAAAGGCAAGCTCTGGATGCTGCAAACCCGCAACGGCAAGCGGACCGGATTTGCCGCCGTGCGGTTCGCCGTCGATATGGTCGATGAAGGGCTGATCACCAAGGAAGAGGCGATGTCCGTCGGCCGCATCCCGCCGGACGACCTCAATCAGCTTCTCCAGCCGATCTTCGACCCGGCCGCCAAGCGCAGCGGGAAGGTCATCGCCAAGGGGATCAACGCCGGCCCCGGCGCCGCCACCGGCGTGATCAAGTTCTTCGCCGATGACGCCGAAGCCCACGTCAACCGCTACGGCAAGCCCGACGCCCACGGCCGCCGCAGCGCCGAAGGGCGCGTGATCCTGGTCCGCCGCGAGACCAGCCCGGAAGACATCCGCGGCATGCAGGCGGCCGACGGCATCCTCACCGCCTTCGGCGGGGCCAGCTCGCACGCGGCGCTCGTCAGCCGCCAGATGGGCAAGGTCTGCATCGTCGGCTGCCAATCGCTGCAAATCGACTACGAGAAGCGCACTCTCGCGGTTGCCGGCACCGTCCTCAAGGAAGGCGACTTCATCAGCATCGACGGCTTCACCGGCGAGGTGATGGCCGGCCAGGTAGCCACCAAGCCCAGCGAGGTGGTGCAGGTGCTGATCGAGAAGACGCTGAAGCCCGAGCAATCGCGCGTCTACCAGCAGTTCGCCAAGCTGATGACCTGGGCCGACGGGGCGAGAAAGCTCAAGATCCGCACCAACGCCGATAAGCCCGACCAGGCGGCCCAGGCCGTGGCCTTCGGCGCCGAGGGGATCGGCCTGTGCCGCACGGAGCACATGTTCTTCGACCACATCAAGGAAATGCGGGAGATGATCCTCGCCGAGACCACCGAGGACCGCCGCCAGGCCCTGGCCAAGCTGCTGCCGTTCCAGCGGGCCGACTTCGAGGGCATCTTCCGCGCGATGGCCGGCCGTCCGGTGACCATCCGGACGCTCGACCCGCCGCTGCACGAATTCCTGCCGCACGACGACAAAGGCCAGGCCGAGATGGCCCGCGAGATGGGCGTCAGCAAGGAGACGATCGCCGAGCGCGTCAAGGCCCTGCACGAGTTCAACCCCATGCTCGGCTTCCGCGGCTGCCGCCTGGGCATCGTCTACCCGGAGATCACCGAGATGCAGGCGAGGGCGATCTTCGAAGCCGCCTGCGCAGTCGTCAAGGCGAGCCCCGGGCGTCAGCCCGGGGAGGTAGTCGAGCCGGAGATTATGATCCCCCTAGTCGGCTTCCCGGCCGAGTTCCAGGCCCAAGCCAAGCTGGTCCGCGACACGGCCGAAAAGGTCTTCGCCGAGCAGCGGGTGAAGGTGCCCTACCTGGTCGGCACGATGATCGAGCTGCCCAGGGCCTGCATGGTGGCCGACCAGATCGCCGACCCGAAGAAGTCCGGAGCCGAGTTCTTCAGCTTCGGCACCAACGACCTCACGCAAACCGGCCTAGGCATGAGCCGCGACGACTACGGCAGCTTCATCCGCGTCTACATGGAGAACGACCTGGTCCCCAAAGACCCGTTCCAAACGATCGACTTCGACGGCGTCGGCGGCCTGATGAAGCTCGGCGTAGAAAAAGGCCGCAGCACGCGCCCCGACCTGAAAATCGGCATCTGCGGCGAACACGGCGGCGAGCCGGACAGTGTCAAGTTCTGCCACAAGATCGGCCTGAACTACGTAAGCTGCAGCCCGTTCCGCGTGCCGATCGCGCGGCTGGCGGCGGCCCAGGCGTCGCTGCAAAAGGGGTAGGGTCCGCTGTGCGGACCAAGAGAATCGAGCGGTTAATCCGTGTGCCACTGGCTCTGCCAGTGCGGACGTGCGCGAGGGCGCCGAGTATAATAGTCCTGCAGCGTAACTGCGAAGCGATCAACACGTGAGGTCTGCTCATGGCCACGGCGGATGCACCCAAGAAACTGACAGCGGATGCCGCGAAACTGCGCGACGAATGGTTGTCTCGGGTTTCGACGTTGGTCGATTCCGTCGAGCAGTGGGCACAAGAGGGGGGCTGGTCTACGCGCCGACTTGAAAAACAGATGGAAGATTCTGTAATCGGCTCGTACGAAGCCCCCACACTGCTGATGCAGGAAGGCACCACGCGCATACTGCTCGAGCCGATAGCTCGTTCGGCCCCTGGCACCGATGGGGTGGTCGATCTTTACCGTATGCCAGCGTACGACGACATCGCTACCCTATACTTCTATGCTGGCCAGTGGGAGTTGCATTGGGCTAGGACTGATCCCAAACCACCGGTCTTGATGAAGGGCGCCGGAAGGCCGCTTTCCAAGGAAGCTGTGCTGGACGCGCTTCAAGATCTGAGCAATGTCAAATGACCGCTCCGACTGGCTTGGACGGATTAAGGCCGTCGAACGGGAGTATTCTGCCGTCCGCTTAGCGGCCGACCGATTGCTGGCACAGGCTCGCGACGACGCGAATCTTCTTCGCGGCGAGGCTACGCTGCGCGACCTGGTGAACGCGTCGCAGCGCCTGGACGGGACGTACTCGATCCGGCTGTTCGCCGAGTTTGAAACCGGCCTGCGCCTGTTTTGGACCTCCGCGCGAGGCGCCGATCCGCCGAGCCGAGCCCGGGATCTCTTGGACGGTATCGCTGCAACGCGGCGAATTCCCTACGACCAGCTTCAAGGCGCGCACGCTGTCCGCGAATACCGCAACAGCCTTTTGCACGAGCGCGAAGAGCAGGCCGAGCCGATTCCCGTCGCCGTCGCGCGGGGCAACTTGTGTAGATACTTCAGCTTCTTACCGCTAAGTTGGTGATCGTACCGACGCTCATGAAGACCGTGCCCGTCGAATCCACCGGCCAGACGCTTCGGACCTTGTTGCCCAAGATCAACGAGGAAGAAGCGGTCTTCTTGACCGTCGAGGGCCAAGTCCGGTTTGTCGTGCTGCCCGCCGACGAAGGGGACCAGGAAGTCCTGGCCATGCGTGGCAACCGCCGCTTAATGGAGTTTCTTGACCGCTGCGGCCAGCGGGCTCGCACAGGCCCCTGTAAGTCATTGGCGACGATTCGTTCGGATGCGAAGAAGTCCAGACGACAGGCTGGTCCTAGCCGAGCTAACGGCAAGCGCGGGCGGCCCGTGAAACGCAAAAACTGATTCGCTCGCGGCGCTAAACACTGGCAGAACTAAGCGGCTTGGTCGGCGACGGAATGCCTCTGACCCTGGCGGCAATCTTGAGCCGAACGGAGGCGAACGAAATGTCTGAAAACCTTTGGCCTCCGTTTAGCGTGCCGCCCCAACCGCCCACGATTCGGCAAACGCTCATCGATGCCGGCGAAGGCTTGGCTGTTCAAACCGATGGAAAACTCAAACTCCAGGTCACTGCTGTCCGGCTAACAAACCGGGTGTTTCACTAAGCTACCAAAATAACGCGACTTCCGTCGAACGATGCGTGTACACGACTTGAACTGGCGAGCACATTGGACCCTGGCAGGGCAGGTTCTTTTTTGCCCAGGAGGGTCTTGTGT
>JBGQHD010000050.1:0-12056 GCA_041497795.1 Planctomycetia bacterium | reverse complement strand
TTGCAAGGCTACGTGCGTCGCAGATTTATTCCTGAATTCGCCCAACAACTGAGCTTTGCGCACGGCACACAAACGGGATCGGTGTCGCTCAACCTTATTGACTGCATGACAAGGGACAAGATCGTAAGCACGCTCGAAGAAATGGTGCGCAACGTTAAGGAGGAGCACTTAACCCCATCTATGTCGTCATTGCCGCCGCAAACAAATCATCCATCCGCCGCCAATGACCGCGTGCAGATGACGCGTGATCGCTTACTTGAACAAGCCAAGTATGCGCGAGGAATCGAGACGACTGATGGCATGTACTCCTGGATGTATCAGGCTCACGAACTTTGCAGGCAGATGTTTGTGCCGGAGTTTGCCAAACAGTTTCGCATGCATCTTCCTCCACTCGGCCGCAATCTGACCACAGAAGAGGACGCGATTTTGAAGGAAGCGACATCGACATTGCGCGGAATGGCCACAAGAGTCAGCATAGAGCACTTACGCGACCAAGGCGGCTGAATACAAATCCTCCATCCGCCACGGACGATCCACCACGCCAGCGGCCATTGCCGGAGTAATCTTCCCTAGGGTCGCTGGTTTCCAGCAGAAGTTGTAGTAAGCGAAATGCAACGACACAGCCGCAATCAGATTTGCGAGTTTTTTGGAGAAGCCCAGCGACGGGGTTTTCTCTTGCACTTTTATTGTAGCCACACTTATGGTAGAATGCAAGTAGTTGTGGCCACATTTTCATTGACATGGAGCGACGGAAATGGCTACCTTGGCCCAAATGGGCAGACCACCACTTCCAGACAACGAGCGGCGGGAAAAACCGCTGCGTATTCGCCTCTCGCCAGAGGAACGCGAGGAAGTAGACAGGGCCGCCAAGGGCAAAACGTCTACTTGGGCGCGTGACGTGCTGCTACGTGCGGCCAAGCGGGCCAATAAGGAATCGTAGCGGAGAGAGGGGGAATCGAACCCAGCGGCCAGAGCCGTCCCTAGGGCGGGTTATAAGGCCGCTGCGCCGCCAAGACGCGGGCCGCTCTCCGTGGACGGAAAGCGGCTGGTACTCAAGAATGGCGGACATGAAGAGGGCATGGGGAAAGGGACGGCAGACCCCGGCCGATGGTTCGCGCCACAAAAAGTATTTGAAAGTGTCCCACTACCCACGTGGCGCGTCGCTTGCTTCGTGCTCGGCGGTAGGGTACACCATCCTGATCCGTTCACTCCCCGCGACGCTGTCTCCCCCCTACGTATGCCACCCGTTCGCAATCCGCAATCCACGCCCACGCTGGGCCGAGCTGCTCTGAACTATCGGCCGCTGCCCGGCTGGGGCGAGCTGCCGCCGGGCTGGAGTTTCGTCGAAGCCGTCGGCGTGGCCACCGACTCGCGAGACCGCGTCTATGTGTTCAACCGCGGCGAGCACCCGGTCATTGTCTTCGATGCTGACGGCCGGTTCCTGCACTCCTGGGGCGAGGGGCAATTCGTCCGCCCGCACGGCATCTGGATCGGCCCGGATGACATGGTGTACCTGACCGACGACAACGGCCACGCCGTTCGCAAGTTCACGCCCGACGGGAAGCTGGTGCTGACGCTCGAGCCTTGTGGCCGGCCGAGCGACACCGGCGTCGAGGGCAACGACTATCGCACTATCCGCCGCGGCGCGGGGCCGTTCAATCTGCCGACGAACCTGGCACTTGGCCGGGGCGGCGAGATGTACGTGACCGATGGCTACGGCAACGCCCGCGTGCACAAGTTCTCGCCCGAGGGGAAGCTGCTGCGGTCGTGGGGCGAGCCGGGCACGGGGCCGGGGCAGTTCAATCTGCCCCACGGCGTCGGCGTGGACAGCGGTGGCCGGGTGTTCGTGGCCGACCGCGAGAACAGCCGCGTGCAGATCTTCTCGCCCGACGGCGACTTCTTGGAGGAATGGACCGACGTCTTGCGGCCGTGCGAGGTGTTCCTCGATCGCGACGACCGCGCCTTCGTGGCCGAGCTGGGCCGCTTTGCCGGGTTGTTCCCCTTCATGCAGCGCGACCCGCAGGCCACCGGTGGCCGCGTGAGCGTCTTCGACCGCGGCGGCAAGCTGCTGGCGCGGTTGGGGGGCCAATGGCGTCCCTGGGGTGAAGGCTCGGCAGCGCCGCAGCCGCCACCCCGCACGCCACTCGGCGACTTCTTCGCGCCGCACGACATTTGGGTCGATTCGCAAGGCAGCATCTACGTCGGCGAGGTCACCATGTCGGCCGGCGGCAACAAGGGCCTCGTGTCGCCCGATTGCCCGTCACTGCAGAAGTTCGTGAGGACATAGCCAGCCAACAAGCACCCCGGCTGCTGCGGAGCAGCCGGGGTGCTGGTACGCTTTGACCACTCACTGCTCACCACTCACCTGCCCCATGCCCGTTGCCCTGATCACGCCTGAGCTGATGCGTCACAAGCCGGCCCCTTACGTGGACATCCTCCGCGAGGGCGGCTTCGAGGTTCGCTATTCGAAAGACGCCTTCTTCACGCGCGGCCTGGGGAGCGAGCAGCAAACGATCGACGAGTACCGCGGCGTCGCGGCGGCGATCGCCGGCGGCGAGCACATCAACCCCGGCGTGCTGGCCGCGCTGCCCGAGCTGCGCGTCGTGGCCCGGGCCGGCGTAGGCTTCGACCGCGTGGACGTGCCGGCCTGCACGCGGCACGGCGTCGTCGTGACCATCACCCCCACCGCCAACCACGAGGCCGTGGCCGAGCACGCCCTGGCGCTGATCTTCGCGTTCGCGAAGAAGATTGTCTTCAACGACAAGGCCACGCGGGCCGGGAAATGGCCGCGCGATTTGCTCTTGCCCATCCGCGGCCAAACGCTCGGTCTCCTCGGCCTCGGCCGCATCGGCCGCAGCACGGCGGTGCGGGCCAAGCTCTTGGGCATGAACGTGATCGCCACCGAGAAGTATCCCAACGACGCGTTCGTGCGGGCCAACGGCATCGAGCTGGTGGATTTCGACACGCTGCTGGCCCGCAGCGATTACCTCAGCGTCCATTGCCCGCTCAACGACGAAACGCGCGGCATGCTCAACCGCCAGGCCTTCGCCAAGATGAAGCCAGGCAGCGTGCTGGTGAACACCTCCCGCGGCGGCACCGTGATCGAGGCCGACCTGGTGGCGGCGCTGCGCTCGGGCCACCTGGGCGGCGCTGCGCTCGACGTGTTCGAGGAAGAGCCGCCGGCGAAGGACAACCCGCTCTTCGCGATGGACAACGTCGTCCTCAGCCCCCACATCGCCGGCACCGACACCCGCTCGATGGAAGACATGGGCATCGAATGCGCCCAGTGCATCGTGAAGCTGCGCCGCGGCGAGTGGCCGGTGGGAGCGGTCGTGAACGACGAGCTGCGCGGCGGGTGGAAGTGGTAGGCGGTGCGATCGAGCGGCTGACGTAGCCGTCATTCTGGGACGAGCCGTCATTCTGAACCGATCCACCCTTGCCGAACGGATCGTGTCTTGCCCCGCGGATTTGAACTTTCCCTGCCGCGTCCCTATATTTGTTTAGGACGCTAACTAATTCCGAGGTGGAGCTCGCCATGACCGTCGGTTCCAAGGCCGCTTTCGCCGCCGAGCGGACGGAAGAGAACGCCGCCCGCTCCTTGGTGCGGGCGTTCGGCCTCCTGGAGCGCGTGATGCAGCCGTACTTCGCCCGGTTCGGGATCACCGGCTCGCAATGGGGCATCCTCCGCACGCTGCACCGGGCCGAGCGCGAGGGACTGTCCAGCCTGCGCGTGACCGATCTCAGCGACCGCTTGCTGGTCCGGCCGCCGAGCGTCACCGGCGCGGTGGATCGGCTGGAGCGGGCCGGACTGGTGAGCCGCGACGCCTCGACCAGCGACCTGCGGGCCAAGGAGGTGCGCCTGACGCCCCGCGGCCGGCGGCGGCTGCGGGCCGTGTTGGCGGTCCACGCCGAGCAGATCGACCACGTGCTTGCCGAGCTGAGCCGGCCGGAGCAGGCCAAGCTGCAGCGACTGCTCGAGCGGCTGGGCGAGCACCTCGAAGGGCTGCTCGAACGCCCGGTGGCCGCGTCTCTCCGAAACGCGAATGGGAGCCTCGGCGGGACTCGCGGCGCCGCGCGAGATTCTTCGCTGCGCTCAGAATGACAGTTGCCGGCACAAAGAAGCCCCGCTTCTTGGAGAAGCCGGGCTTCTGAAAGGCTTCTGGAAGAACGAAGGCGGAGTTGGACCCATGAAACGGCTTCTCATCCTGCTGCTTCTGATCCCGCTCTTGGTGGGGGCCGGCGGCGTCTGGTATTGGCGGAGCAACGGCAAGTCGTCGCCCAAGTTCCGCACCGCCCCGGTGAAGCGCGGCGACCTCGAGGCCTCGATCAACGCCACCGGGACCATCGAGCCGGAGGAGGTGGTGGACGTCGGCGCCCAGATCGCCGGCCAGATCAAGCGCTTCGGCGTCGATCCGCGGGACGAAAAGCGCGCAATCGACTACGGCTCGCCGGTCGAGGAAGGCACCGTGCTCGCCTGGATCGACGACTCGCTCTACAAAGCCCAGGTGAACCAGGCCGAGGCGAACCTGACGCACGCCGAAGCCGACCTGCGGCAGCTCCGCGCCAAGGAGAGCCAGGCCAAGCGGGATTGGGAACGGGCCAAGCCGCTCAAGGACAAGGGCACCATTTCCGACGCGGAGTTCGAGCTGGCCGAAACGACGTACGTCTCGGCCCAGGCGGCCACGGCCGTCGGCGACGCGGCCGTCCTGCAGGCCAAGGCGGCGCGCGACCAAACCAAGATCAACCTAGGCTACTGCACGGTCAAATCTCCCGTGAAGGGGGTCATCGTCGATCGCCGGGTGAACATCGGCCAGACCGTCGTGGCCAGCCTCAGCTCGCCCAGCCTGTTCCTCATCGCCAAGGACCTGAGGAAGCTGCAGGTCTGGGCGTCGGTCAACGAGGCCGACGTGGGGCACATCAAGTCGGGCCAGAAAGCGACCTTCACCGTGGACGCTTTCCCTGGCAAGACCTTCAGCGGCGTGGTGGTGGCGGACCAGCCGCGTTTGAACGCCAGCATGTCGCAAAACGTGGTCACCTACACCGTGGTGGTCAGCACGGAGAACACGCAGAACCCCGATGGCAGGCTGCTGCTGCTGCCCTACATGACCGCCACCTTGCGGTTCACCATCGGCCGGCAGAGCAACGTGCTCTCGGTGCCCAACGCCGCCCTGCGGTTTCGGCCGTCGCCCGAGTATGTGGACGCGGAGTTCCGCGACGAGTACGTGGCGTCGTCGGGCCGCCGCCGCGGCGGCGACGTGGCCGCGGCCGATAACGAGGAACCCGGCGACCAGGTGTGGGTGATCGAAGAGGGGTTCTTGCGGCCCGTGCGCGTGACCGTTGGCCTCAGTGACGGCATCCGCACCGAAATCCAAAGCCAGCAGCTCAGCACCGGCAGCGAGGTCGTCACCGGCCTTCCTCAAGCCGCGACGGATACGGACACCAAGAACCCCTTCACCCCGCAGATGTTCCGCGGAAGACAGTAAGGCCAGGAGTCAGGGGGCAGGAGTCAGGAAACAGGAGACAACGAGTCGGATGGCAACTTTTGATCTCTCCTGACGGCTGATCCCTGATTCCCGACCCCTGACCCCTGACTCCTGACCCCTGACTCCTGACCCCTGACTCCTGACCCCTGACTCCTGACCCCTGACTCCTGACCCCTGACTCCTGACCCCTGACCCCTGACTCCTGACTCCTGACCCCTGACTCCTGACTCATGGCTCGTCCGCGCACCGAAAGCACCGAGGGCTTTGGCAGCGATTCCTTTTTGGATATCGTCTGCAACATGGTCGGCATCATCATCCTGCTGGTGCTGGTGGTCGGCCTGCGGATCAAGGACGCGCCGATCTCGCTGGCGGCTGAGGCGTCCGCGGCGGAATCCACCGCGGACGCTCCGTCGCCACCGCCCGACCTCAGGGCGCTGACCGAGCAGATCAGCCAGCAACAGTCGGCGCTGTCCGGCTCGGAGGAGGAACGGCGGGCGCTGGAGGAACGGCTGCGTGCCGCGCGCGAGGCCGCCGCAAAACAGGAGCAAGAAAATCTCAGCGCCAACCAGCAGCTCGCTCAGTCTCGCCAATGGCAAGCCGAGCTGCTGAAGGCCAAGCTCGCCAAAGAACAACAATTGCGCGCGCTCGCCGGCGCCGTGCAAGCCGTGCCCGGTGCGAAACCCGCCAAGACCGTGCAGCTCGAGACCTTTCCGGCCCCCGTGAGCCAAGTGGTGACCGGCAAAGAGGCGCACTTCCAGGTGCTTGGCGGCCGCGTCGTCCACGTGCCGTTCGCGGCGCTCCTCAGCAAGTTCGAGGCCGACGCGCGGGCCAAGCTGCAGGCCTCGCCCAGCACCACGCAGATCGAAGCCGTCGTCGGGCCGATTGAGAACTTCAACCTCCGCTACGTGCTCAACCAGGTGGGCTACGGACCCAAGGGCCCGCGATTTGCCCTGGAGCGACTCTCGTTCATCCCGCTCTCGAACCAGCTTGGCGAGCCGGTTGCCCAGGCGCTCGCCCCCTCGTCGCAGTTCCGCCAGGTGCTGGCCAGCTACGACCCGAACGTCGCCACGATCACTTTCTGGACCTACCAGGACAGCTTCGACGCCTTTCGCCAGTTGCGCAAAGAGGTCTATCTGCTCGGCTATTCGGTCGCCAGCCGGCCGATGCCGATCGGGCAGCTCATCAGCGGCTCGCCGGACGGGACGAAGTCGTCGGCGCAGTGACTAGCAGCCCGGCTGCTCCGCAGCAGCCGGGCTGCTGGCCACGGCCTCGGCCTCCAGCAGCCGCAGCTTCGTTCTTCGCCCGCCGGCGGCGGAGTAACGGCCGACCTTGCCGCCGGCCGCCACGACGCGGTGGCACGGCACGACCAGCGGCGTCTGGTTGCCTGACATGACGCTGCCGACCGCCCGCGCCGCGCGCGGCGAACCGGCCAGGGTCGCGAGCTGCCCGTAGGTGCGGGTCTGTCCCAGGGGAATGCGCCGGCAATGCTCGATCACTCGGCGCTGGAACGCGCTGAGGTCTGCAAGATCGAGCGGCACGTCGAGGAAATCGTCGGCCTTCCCCTCGGCGTAGGCTTGCAGCCGGACCGCCAGGTCGCCATTCCAATCCGTCGAGGCGATTTCGAGGGATGCTGCTTGCCAGGCGTCGCCGTCGGCCCGCAGCGCGGCCAGCGCGTCGTCGGGCGAGACATGACCGAAGGTCAAGTGCAGCAGCGTCTCGCCGCGGCCAATCATGGCCATCCAGCCGAGCGCGGAGGGAAAGATCGCCATGCCGAGCAATTCGTCGGGCAGGCAGCCTGCCTGCCGAAGATCGTGGGACACGCATCCCGCCTGCCGAGCATGGCGAGAGCGCATTGCCTGTCGGGCAGGCTGGAAGCCTGCCCCCACGAGGGGCGCCGACATCTTCGTCGCGGCTCGCGCCGCGCTCCGATCGTGGCAGGATACGGGGCTTTCATCGAATTGCCGGGCATTCTATACTGGACCCGTTAATTCACCAGTGGGCGGCAGCGGCGGCAGATCGCGCCCCGCTGAATCATTTCGCTGTTTTGCAAGTCGCCTCCCGAGGGACACCCACGATGAATCCCTATCACGACCTGTGCGACGACTTCTACGTCAACCTGAACCTCAGCACGGAGATGGACCTGCCGGACAGCCGTGATCGCGGGACGGTGCTGCATTTCTTCGAGCAAATCCAGAAGCGCTACCCCACCATGCGCAACTTCTCCTCCCGCGAGAAGGGCGACTTCGTCTTGGAGGAAGACCGCGACCGCAACCAATATCGCTGGGCGACGATCGAGCTGCGGCGGATTTGCTCCGGCTACGTCAACCCGGACAACGTCACCGACGCCCTGGACCAGCACAAGTTCGTCCTGCAAACCGCACCCTACACGCTTTCGGTCAGCCCGCTGGATTGCGAGGCCCTGGACCTGCTCTACGGCTTCGACTTCACCTACCGCGGCAACCACAACCAGATCGTGGCCGAGGCCCTGGGCGTATCGCCGGCGATGGAGCGGCTGATCGAATACCCCGGCTCGATGGTGATCTCCTACGAGCCGTCGGTGACGCTGGCCCTCGATGAGGATTGCCGCACGCAGTGCCGGCTGAGCATCGAGAACCGCACCACGGCCTACCAGGTGCGGACCGGCGAGTTCCCGGAGGAGCAAATCAGCGTCTACGTCACCGCCCGGCAGTACGGCAGCCTGGGCGCCGGCGACACTTTCGAAAAGACGCTCGACCGCCTGGCCAAGCTGTGCCGGGAGCTGGTCGATAACTACGTGGCCGACCACGTGCTCAAGCCGCTGCATAATACGATTGCGCTGAAGTAAGAGTCGCTCATGCCTGCACACTCCGGCTCAGAATCCGAAGCGTTTCAGCAGTATCTCGCCGAACAGCTTGCGAATGGCAGTCGTAGTCGGTCGCCTGAGGAATTGCTTCGCGCATGGCGCGCTGAGCAGCAGAGTCGCTCTGCAAGCGCGTACAAGCGGGCAAAACCGGCCAGGACTTCGAAGACCACAGCGCCACCGCCTCGTCGTGAGTCAGAGCTTGGCAAGACTCTCCGACGAATTCGTGAGCGTTTACATCGCCAAGGGCGGCAGGCTGCTCTCGATAGAAGAGATCGACCGCGAACGCAATTCGTAATACGATTGCGCTGCACGCGGTGTCTCTCGTACTCTTGTTGATGGTGACAGGGTGGCATCCAGGGGCGAGAAGCGGGTCGTCAGCGGATTTGAGCGCGTCTGTCGCGTTGTTGCTGGCCTCGCCTTGACATTCGGCTCTCTCCCGTGGCTGGGTGCCGCACCCTATTCCTTCACGTTGCCGTCCGGGCAGCCGGCGCCAAAGCTCCCGGTAGAAATACACCTTCTGCAGTTGTTGTATGAGATCGCCGAATTGCCCATTCACGTCGCAGGAGAGGTCATTCCGGGCATGGATTGGGTTTTCTTTCCAACTGGGCTTCCAGCGGTGAGGCCGTACGCCTTGTTCGTCTGTTGGCTCTGCGTAGCCGCCGTGTTTGGCTGGCTGGGCTGGCGACAGCGATTGTTTGGCGTTCGTTCGAAGCACATCGACGTGGAACCGACTGACATGGAATGATTGTCCACTACTGGGGCGCGGCGCAACTGACTTACCTGACCCAAAGCGATGCCGATTACCTTCAGCGACTTCGCCGCTCACCTTTCCGTCGAAAGTGCCTTCACCGTGCTGGCCGTCGCCAAGCGGTTGAAGGCCGCCGGGAAGGACGTGATCGAGTTGGAGATCGGCGATAGCCCGTTCCCGGCCACGGCGGCGGCCAAGCGGGCGGGCATCGCAGCCATCCGGGCCGATCAGTCGCACTACTGCGCTTCGGCCGGGCTGCCGGAGCTGCGCGAGGCGGCCGCCGAGTATGTAAACCGCAGCTACGGCCTGCGAACCGCTGCGGCCAACGTCTTGCCGGCCCAGGGGGCCAAGATCTTCGAGACGCTCTTCTGCCAGGCGTTTCTCAATCCGGGCGACGGCGTGCTGGTCTTCTCGCCGTACTTCCCCACGTACTTGCCGAACATCGCCAGCCGCGGGGCGCGGGCGTGGATCGCCGATCTGAAGCAAGAGCACGAGTTTCGGCCGAACCTGGCCGACGTCGAGCGGTTCTTACGCGAGGACCCGCGGCCCAAGGCGATCTTCCTCAATAGCCCGCACAATCCCACCGGCGGCGTGGCCACCGAGGACGACCTGCGCGGGCTGGCCGACCTCGTCCGCGGGCGCGACGTGGCAGTGCTGAGCGACGAGCCGTACGACCAGATGGTGTGGCGCGGCCGGCACCGCACGCTGCTAGAGCAGCCGGGCATGCTGGCCCAGTGTGTCGCGGCGTACACCTTCAGCAAGTCGTACAGCATGAGCGGTTGGCGGCTGGGCTTCGCGGTCAGCAGCCCGGAGAACGTCGAGATGCTGGCCAAGCTGACCAACATCTCGCTCTCCTGCGTGCCGCCGCTGGTGCAGCTTGCCGGGGCCGCGGCCCTGCGGGAAGACGCCGCCGAGCGCGACCGCAACATGCAGCTCTTCCGTGAGAAGGTCGAGCTGTTGGCCGCAGGGCTGAACCGCATCGACGGCGTGAAGTGCTTGCAGCCGGCCGGGGCGTTTTACGTGTTCCCGAACGTGAAGGCGATCTGCAATCGCCTGGGCATCACCTCGCACGGCCTGGCGATGTACCTGCTCGAAGCGGCCGACGACCGCCTCGGCGTGGCCTGCCTGGGCGGCGAGTGCTTCGGCCCCGCCGGCGCCGGCTTCCTCCGACTGAGCTGCGCCGAGCCGAACGAGCGGCTCGAGCAGGCGCTCGACTTCTTCGTGCAGGCGATTGGACGCAGCGACCGTGTCGCCGGCTATCTGGGCGCGCATCCGCAGCACCGGCTGGCGATGCCCTACGGCGCGGAATGACGAATGACGAAGCACGAATGACGAAGGAATGTCGAAGCCCGAAGCGCGGAACGGCAGAGCATGCCGGGTATTCCGCTTAAGGCCGGGGCTGCCAGCGGCCGCACCCTCACCCATGACCGATTCGTCATTCGGTCATTCGACATTGTCTCGTCATTCGTGCTTCGTCATTCGACATTCTCACGTCGGTCTTTCGCCTTTGGCAAGCGGGCGTTACCATCCGCCTCCCTGTTTCCCGCACTTCTCATCACATCAGGGACTGCTGCATGCATGCCGCCTTGCTGGTGCTGGCTAGCGCCGCCGTGGGTGTCGATTGGGGCTATCGTCCGCTGCCTGCGGGCGGGATCGAGTACATCGTGCAGGTCGAGCCGCAAGCGCTCGACGACCTGGCCGGCGGCGGCAGCGAGATCGTCAGCCAGGTGCCGCCCGAGCTGTTCGACATCCGCCAGTTCCGCATCACGGTCGGCAAGCAGAAGCTGCCGCGTGGCGGGCGGGTGGCCACGCCGTCCAAGCAGCAGCAAGCCGCCGATGGCGTGCAAGTGACGCCAGCGGCCCTGACCGGCGGCGGCAACGAGCACGTCGTCGAGCTGGACCGCGCGGCGATCGACCAGATGAAACGCGATATGGACCTGGTGTACGAGGTGCAGAACGTCCGGCGGTATCGCCTCCGGCTGGGGCCAAGCGATCGGTGGGGAAAGAGCGATGCCTCTGCATCGCAAGCCAAGGCTACGCCAACTGGTCCGGCCACTGATGTCGCGCCCGCGGTCATCGAGACAGCGAAGGTCCCTCAAGCCGAGGTTGCCGAACCGCGAGCGGCGCTGACCGCGCCGCCGGCCGAGCGCGACTCAGCTCCGCCGTTTGTGCCCGACGTGGTTCGCGATCCGTTCCCTTTGAAGCAAAGCGACGATGATCGTGCTCAGGTACACGCGCCGGCCTTGCCTCAGGCAACTCCGCAGCCGGCCAACACGGCAGCTCCAGCGCGGGCGGAGCCGATGCCGCCGGCCAGAGAGCCCGAGCCGCTGAAGATCGAGCTGGCGCCGGCCATCGAAAGCTCACCTCGCCCGCTGCGGCCAGCGGTCGCCGAGTCGGCGGCGCCGCCAATTCAGCCGACCGACAAGCCGAATTCGACGAACATCGCCATCCCCGACTCGTTCCCCGAGCCGATCGCCCGCAAAGCGCCGCTGCCGGAGCGCCAAGTCGATCCCCAAGGGGGCCGCGAGCCCACGGCGAAACACTCCACGAACGATCCGTTCCCGGGCGAGATTCAAATGCCGGCGCCGACCCAGCGCGCGGAGCAGCCGCCGCCTGAGGTTCGGCGGCCGATCGTGCCGGCCGGCCAGGCGGCGGACTGGCCGCCCGCAGCGCCGGTAAAGCAGGCCGCACCAGCGAAGGCTGCCGACGTGGAAGCTGCCCGCGGAGTGCCCCAGACCGATCCTTTCGCGGACAAGCCGACGATCGAGCCTCAAGCCGCGCCCATCGCCGAACCGAAGGTCAGTTCGCCGCACAACGACACCCCAGCCTGGCCGGCGCCACAGCCGAACGAAGCAGACGCCAAGGCGCCGCAAACGAATCACGAGCCGACGGACCCCTTCCCCGCGCTGGAAACGAATCCGCTGCGCGGACCAGGGTTGCAGGGTCCGCCAAACAACGAACCCAGCTCGCCGCGCGACACGGA
>JBGQHD010000049.1:0-12070 GCA_041497795.1 Planctomycetia bacterium | reverse complement strand
GTTCGGCCGCGTGCGGCATCCGATTTACGCCCTCAGCATCTTGCTGATGCTCTCGACGATGGCCGCCGCGCCCTCGCCGGCGATGATCGCCGTGGGCCTCGTGCACCTGTGGATGATCCGCGGCAAGGCGCTCAGTGAAGAAGCGTACCTGCGCCAAGTGCACGGCGACGACTACGCCGCCTACTGCGCGCGGACCGGACGATTCTTGCCTCGCCTCTTTGCGCCCGACCGAGGCTCCGGCGACGACCCCGGCCGGGCAGCCGAAACCCGGCCCAAGAAACACCGCGCAGCGTGAACGAAATCCACAACTGAACCAAAGCCTCCGCGTCGTGGTCGCCTCAGGAGAGTCATCCACAGCTTTCCCAGTACTGCGTAGCCGCAACAGAAGAGACCACGGATAACGCGGATGACACGGATTTGCGATATTTGCGATCGTACTTATCCGTGCCATCCGCGTGATCCGTGGTCAGAACCTTCGCGGGGCGCAACACTTCATACGTCCGAATCTCCGGGCCAGGGAGAATCAAAGCGTAGCCATCACACGGCCCAACGTGTCACCGCCTTGCCGCGCCGAACCAAGGCCGCGTCGATGCGGGCCGTTTGTTCCGCGGTCAATTGCCAGCCGGCGGCGCCGGCGTTCTCCTCGTTCTGCCAGGGCCGCTTCGCGCCGCAGAGGGCCGACGTGATGCCCGGTTGGTGGATCGTCCAGTTGATCACCACCTGGGCGACGGTGCGGCCGGCTTCGGTGGCGATGGCCCGCAGCCCGTCGAGCAGGTCTTGGTTCCGCTGCCACTCCTCGCCTTGGAACATCGGATACTTGGCCCGGCCGTCGCCCGGCGGAAAGACGTGGTCGCGCGGCAGCTTGCCGGCCAGCAGGCCCTTCATCAGCGGCCAATAGATTGCCACGGCCACGTTGTGCCGCCGGCACCAGGGGAGCGTATCGGCCTCGATGTCGCGCAGCAGCATGTTGTACGGCGGCTGGTAGGCGGCGATCGGGCAGACCCGCGAAAACTCTTCGAGCTGGGCCAGCGTGAGGTTCGAGACACCGACGGAGCGCGTCTTGCCCGCGTCCAACAGCTCGCGCAAGGCGCCGGCCGATTCGGCCACCGGCAAGGTGGGGTCCGGCGCGTGCAAGTAGAGCAGATCCACGCGATCCGTCCGCAGCCGTCGCAGGCTTTCCTCGCACTGCCGCTTGAGCGTGGCCGGCGAGGCATCGCGGACTTGCCTGAAGGCGTCGCGCGTAGTAGCAGGCACACTCCGTGTGCCGTCCATGTGGTCAACTCGCTCTGCGAGTTGACGCGACTCGCGGAGCGAGTCGTCCACATTCACGGCACGCGGAGCGTGCCTACTACCGATCGCCTCCCAGTGGATTCCCCCCTTGGTGGCAATCACCATCTCGTCACGCCGCCCCTCGATCGCCCGGGCAATCAGCCGCTCGCTCTCACCGTCGCCGCCGTAGCAGTACGCCGTATCGAGGAAGTTGATGCCCAGGTCGAAGCAGGAGCGAATCGTGGCCAAGCTGTCGGCATCGCTCACATCCAAGCTGGTCATGCCAGAGATCGGCCAGCAGCCCAGGGCGATGGCCGAGACTTGAATGCCGGTGTTGCCGAGGGGGCGGTAGTCCATGGTAGCTGTCAATCAGTCACTACGTGAGCGCTTACCACCAGAACATTATTTGCCACACAGCATGAAGTCCGGCGGTTGATATGAACGTGATGCAGCCGACCCAATGGCTCCAACGGTATTCCGACCTACTACGCGAGAGCAAATCCCAAAGAGTCGAGCCCGCAAATCCTAATGATCCCCAGAGCGTTACCTCACCAAAACACACCTCGAACCATAGTAACCACGACCCGGTAAACTCGAGGATCCAATAGGGGCCCGTTGCAAATCCCGCCAAATCGCAAAGGCAGCCGAGCGCACAGAGCGAAAAGGCAAGGCGCCAACGGAGCGGTTGTTGTCGCTTCGCGGCAAGGACGGCCCAGATGATGAGGAGACCCGATGGGACCGCGCGAGATAGCACAAGGAGTGCGAACGATGGCATTTCCGTCGCCAGGCCCAGCACGAGTAAGCACGCCCATGGGTAGAGAAAAAACGCCGGCACGAGCAGCAGCCACAGCCGCTCACCTGGCATCAACGGATCGCGCGGCCGGCGACGCCTGCGCGCGAAATACCACGGCCATGCGCAGATGGCCGTGGCGAATGTGACGGCAAGCCACGCGGCTGTGAGACCACTGGCGCTGTCGCTTTCGCCGAGAATCTTCAGCCACCGCGTAAGCGCCAGGCTCATGCCGGCTACGGTCATCCACACGAAGAGATGGATCAGCCGGAGGCGATCGTGCGCGGTCACAGTCTCGCTTTGGTGATAGGGCGCCGTGGTCTCGTCAATCATCGTTCGGTACCGCGGATAGCCAGAACAGGAATCACGACCCGACGATAGTCTCCACGGCCCGCTTTAGCTCGGCGCATGGCCCATTGCCCGTGATCTGTCGCAGCTCGGCGGCCAGGCGCCGCAGATCGGCCACCTCATCCACATCGTACCACGCCGGCAGCACGGCATACGAATGGCCGTGCGCCGCCAGCCGGCGGATTGTCTCCGGCCAGACCTGTGGCGTGCTCCAGGGGAGATCATCGAAGATCGGCGGCAAGTAGGGTCCGCTGTGCGGACCGGCGGGTGGGGTGAGCGTCGAGGCGTCAGCCCGACGTGCGTGGCACTCGGTTGAATCAGCTTCCTTGGTCCGCACAGCGGACCCTACGTTTCGGGCCAGGCCGAGCAGGTAGTAGCCGCCGTCGTCGCTCGGCCCGAGCACCACGTCGCTCCGCCGCAGTTCGTCGAAGGCCTGCCGCACGTACTCGATCGGCAGCGTGGGGCTGTCGGAGCCGATGATGACCACGCGATCGGCCCCGCTGGCGAACGATGCCTGGAAGAAGTGCTCCATCCGCGCGCCCAGATCGCCGGGCGACTGCGGCACGAGCTGCCAAGGAGAGGCGAGAGGCGCCGCGGACGGGTCGAGCAACGCAAAGGGGTAGGCGGCCTCCCGCACGAGCGCGGCGAACTCGCCGTGGCGCTCGCTCGGCCAGTACGCCAAGACGCACTTCCCGGCCACGCCGGCCATGCGCTGCAGCAGCGTCTCGACAAACACTCGGTGCAGCCGCGCGGCGGCTTCCGGGCCAATGCTGGCCGCCAGCCGGGTTTTGACTTCGCCCGGTTGCCAGTGCTTTGCGAAGATGCCTAGCAGAGTGGTCAACACGGCGAACATTGTAGCCCCTGGCACACTCGCAGCGCTACGCCACGGAAGTCGCGTTGCGGCCTGCCGAAAAGCGACTAGAATTATGGTCAATGCCACGTCGTGCGAGATTCGCGCTCGTCTACGCGCCGGAAGCCCTTGAGCATCTCGACGCCATCGAGGCCAAGCATCATGGCGAGGAGTTTCGACCATGAAGATCGCCCCGTTGGCGGACGTTAAGGCACGGCTGAGCGCCTATCTCGACGAGTGCGCGACCGAAGGCCCCGTGGTCATCACCCGCAATGGCAAGGCCGTGGCCGTGCTCATTGCGCCGGCCGACGACGAAGACCTGGAGCGGCTGGTGCTGGCACGATCGCCGCGATTTCAAGCGATCCTAGCCAAGTCGCGGCGCAGTATCGAGGCGGGCAAAGGGCTGTCGCACGACGAATTCTGGAAGGCCGTCCGCAAACGCCGCCGCACCCAACGCGCTCGCCGCACACCAACTCCGCCGCGAGATTCTTCGCGGCGCTCAGAATGACGGAATGTCAGCGCGCCAGAACTACCCCGCCTTCCAGTCCGCCAGCTCCAGCTCCACGCTCTGCCGGCCGCGGAAGACGTTGATCACGGGGCGGAAGGCGATGGCCAGCGGGCCGTTGTTGACGTGCTTGGTCAGCTCGTCGGCCCACTCGCCGCCGCCGAAGGCCACGGCCCGCAGCCGCAGGTTGTGCTGGACGAGATTGAGGAGCAAGTGCCGCTCGCCCTCGCCCATCCGCTTCGGCGGGGCCACGAGGTGTACGCCCTCGGTGCACAAGAGCGGCCGGAGGTTGCCCTGGCCGAACGGGGCAAGCTGCTCGATCTGCTTCACGGTGTTCAGCGTCAAAGAAGCCAGCGGCGTTTCGGCGTCGATGTGCAGCTCGGCCAAGCGCATCTCCGGCGGAATGACGGCGGCGGCGTGCTCGCAGAACTCGGCGCGAAAGGGCTCGATCGATCCGTCGGCGATCTTCAGCCCGGCCGCCGCCGCGTGGCCGCCGTGCGACAGCAGATGATGCGAGCAAGCGGAGAACGCCGCGCATAGGTTGAAGCCCGGCACGCTGCGACCCGAGCCGACGGCCGGCTTCGCCGCCAACTCGTCCTGCGAGAGGAGCACGACCGGGCGGTGGAACTTCTCGGCCAGCCGGCCGGCCACGATGCCGATCACGCCGGCGTGCCAGCCGCGGGCGGCCAGAACCAGTGCGGCGTCGGCCTCGGGATCGAACTGTTCGCGGGCTTGCTTCTTGGCGGCCAGGTAGATGCTGCGCTCCAGCGTCTTGCGGGTGGCGTTGAGCCCTTCGATGTATTGGGCCAACTCCAACGCCCGCGGCTCGGAGTCCGTGGTCAGCAGCTCGACGGCCAGCCGTGCCTGCCCTAGCCGGCCGGCCGCGTTGAGCCGCGGAGCGAGGCCAAAGCCGATGTCCTCGGCCGAGAGACGCCGCTTCTGGTCGAGCTTCGAGACCTGCATCAGCGTCCGCAGGCCCAGCAGCGGCCGTTCTTTCAGGGCCACCAGGCCGTGCCGCACCAGGATGCGGTTCTCGTCCACCAGCGGCACCACGTCGGCCACGGTGCCCAGGGCGGCCAGCACCACGGCCTGGAGCAGGAATTCGCGCATCGGCGGGCTGGCGCGGCGGGCGCCGGCCGCCTCCTGGCAGATCGCCCACGCGACCTTAAAGGCCACCGCCGAGCCGCACAGCCCGGCGAAGGGATATTGGCTGCCCGGCAGGCGCGGGTGGACCAGCACGGCCGCGCAGGGCAGCTCGGCCTGCATCTCGTGGTGGTCGGTGACGATCAGCTCGATCGCCAGCTCGCGCGCCGTCTGGGCCGCGGCCAGGCCGGTGATGCCGCAATCGACGGTGACGATCACGGCCGCCCCCTCGGCCGCCAGCCGGCGGACGGTGCCCTCGTGCAGGCCGTAGCCCTCGCTCAGGCGGTCGGGAATGCAGTAGCCGACGTTGGCCCCCAAGAGCCGCAGGCAGAGCAGCAGGATGCTGGTGCCGGTGATGCCGTCCACGTCGTAGTCGCCGTGGATGACGATGCGCTTCTTCTCGCGGGCGGCGGCCCAGATGCGGCCGGCCGCCTCGCGGGCGCCGGGCAGCAGGTCGGGATCGCGCAGATCGGCCAATCGGGCGTCGAGAAACTGCCGGGCGGCCTGCGGCTGCTCGATGCCGCGGCAGAGCAGCAACTGGGCCACCACCGCCGGCACGCCCGCCGCCCGCTCCAGCGCCGCGATGCGGTCCGGATCGTGCGGCCGAATGTTCCATCGCTTGGGCATCGAACCTCCTGTCGTGCCGTGCTTCATTGCCCGAAGACGCATGGCGTGATTGGAACAGAACGGCGGGGAATCATCAACCGTTCAACCGGGGGCAGGGCGGACAAGAGTGTCCGCCCTACTTCATCCCGCCGAATGCCGCGAAGCAGCCGTTCTTGTGCAGCACGTCGATGGACTGAAAGCCGACTTGCCGCAGCAGATCGAGCTGGTAGGCCAGCGGCCGCGGCGTGTCCTCTTTCTCGACGTAGGCGAAGACTTCGTCCCGATAGCGGTCGTCCTTGAGGCGGCTCAGGTACTCGCCGTAGCGGCGCCACATCAGCGCGTGCAGCGGCTGGTTGGCGCCCGCGATCAGGTCGAAGATCCACAGCGACCCGCCGGGCGACAGGGCCGCGTAGAACTTGCGAAACACGGCCTCCCATTCCGTGTCGCTGCGGAGATGGTGGAGCACGGCCGCCGCGAGGATGATATCGAACGTTTCCTCGCCCAGTTCGAGGTCGCGGATATCGCCCTGGAGCGGCGTGCATTCGCGGCAGCCGGCCTCGCGGAGGCGCTGCTCGGCCCGCGCAAGCATCGGGCGGCTGAGATCGGCGAGCGTCACGCGCAGGCCCGGCAATCGCTGAAGCTGCCTGAGCGAGTAATTGCCGGCGCCGCAGCCGACGTCGAGCAGGCGCGTGGCCCCCGGCGTGCAAGCGGCGGCGGCCTCGGTGACCAGCTCCATCGCCAGCGGGGCGTCCACCGTGGCCGACTGCCCGGTCTGGAGATCGGCGAACCGCTCCACGTCGCGGTCGAAGCGGGCGGCGATTTCTTCCACGGTGGATTTCAAGCTGACCCTCCACGTGGGGCACCCTTTCAGCGTGCCCAAGAATCGAGAGGCGTGAACTGCGAGTGGTGCTTTGCGGGTGGGCGTCTCTCGTTCGATGTTGGACGTTCAGCCCTTTCGCCACCGTTTTGCGGTACGGCGAATCGGCCCTCGGGGACGCGATTACCGATCCAGCTTCTTCCAAATGCGAGCGCTCAGGCGTTTTCTCCAGATCCGCAGCAAGTCATCGCAGCCGCGCCGGAAGTCCTTCGTGAAGTCGATCATCTGGTACTGCGGCAGTATCCACGACAAGGCGCGAAAGTCGCATGTCTTGAAGAGCAGCGGAATGATGCGCTTGCGATAGCGCTCTTCACTCAAGGCATAGTTCAATTCACGGTTGACCCACATCGAATTCACTGCGCTGGGGGGTGAGTAGCACCGTGAACCACGAACAACGTGCCAGCGCCTTCCCGATTTCGTTCTGCCATTCGTCCGCACCACGAATATGGTGCGGGCTGAACCACACGGGAACACGGTGCGCAACGAGCACTTCTCTCAGCCGACGTGCTCGGGCGTGGTCCGCGCCGGCGTGGGAAAGGAACACCTCACGTACCGGCATGGCTCACCGCGAGATTGGCACAAAGCGATCGGACCTCCTTGGCCACTTTCGCAAAACCTCGAGCTGATTCCACTTGGCGATGCGGCAGGTCGAGAAGAACCCACGGCACGTGCTTGCCTGCCTGCCGCGCCGGTCCGACGAACACGGTGAAGAGGCGATGCTCGAATTTCCTGGAACTGATGGCTAGCTCGATGTCCTGGCGAACCAGGTCGGACTCAAGGGCTTTGGGCGTCAAGAGCACCACCATCAATTCCGACTCGTCCAAAGCCAGACCGGTCTTCTTCGCCCAGTTGTCTCCCGGATTGATATGCTCGTCGGGCAGCCAAACTGAGAATCCGGCTCGGGTGAGCTGCTGGGCAAGCTGGTACGCCAGCCGGGTGTCCTTGCGAGCATGACTGAGAAAGACCTTCATATTTGGATTGTATGCCCGGCGCGCTGGCTCGTCACATCCAATCCGCCGACGATCAACCACGCCGCTGGGCTTTCGCGCTGCGCCACAGCCGGCCGAGCACAGGTCCCAGCCCCTTCGCCACCGTCTTGCGGTACGGCGAATCGGCCGGCAGGTGCCGCATCAGCCGGCGATGGGCCTTGCCCAGCGCGTGGTACGGCAGCGACGGGAAGACGTGGTGCAGCGCGTGATAGCGCAGGCCGACCGGCGCCCACAGCTCGTTGAAGAGCGGGTTGCGGGGGAAGGTGTACGAATCGAGCAGTTGCTCGACGAAGCTCATCTCGTCGCCCGTGTGCTCGTAGCGGTGGGCGCCCAGCGTGCGGATGGCGTTCAGCAGGATCACCGCCGCGCCGGTCGAATAGGCGTGGATGATCCACGTCCAGGGCAGCACCTGCGTAAGGAGCAGAATGCCGAGCGTGACGAGGTACAGCAGGCAGCCGGCTTCCTGCAACCGCCACACGCGAAGCTGCTTGGCGTTTGGCTCGGGCCGAACGTAGAGGGGATCGATGACCATCGACGACAGGTGTCGGTGGGCGAACCGCCGAAAGGCCGGGCTGATCCAGGTGAGCGGCGTGAGCACGCCGAAGCGAACGACCGCCATCGCCGGGATGATGAAGCTCCCCGCCAGGTAGCCGAGGATCTTCCACGGCGGGCCGACGGCCAGCGGCAGGTATTCACCGTCGTCCCGCGTGCCGTATTGCCGCCGGACGTGGTGGTGCACGTGGGTGTGATAAAGGAACGACGGCATCAAGAAGGGAATGCCGCAGAGCAAGTTCCAGGCGACGCGGAAGCCACGCACGGCCCCTTCGCGGATGTGGACCAACTCGTGCGTGAAGAGTGCCGCCCGGTAGAACGCCAGGCAGTGCACCACGAACAGCAAGCCCACGACGGTCCAGCGGCCGACCGCCGTTTGCCAGTGCAGGGCCTGACAGACGAGGTCCACGAGCCGGCCGGCGCGGTCGCGGTTCTCGATGGCCATGAAGCCGGTGGCCCCGACGCCGATCGACAGCAGAAAGTCGCCCCAATAGACGGCCGCCTTGGGCTCGAACAAGTCGTTGACGATGGTGCGCGCCTGGCCGATCGAGAACTCGACCTGCGTGGACGGCGGCGGCTGGATTACCGAACTGCTCATCAAGATCACGCTTATGACGTCGGCCGGCCGCAGGTGCGGCGGTCGCGGGCGGTCAATCGAATCCGCTCATTCTACGCAAAACCCGCACAGCGCCAACCGGCGCAGCGGGGCTTATCTATCAATAATCTCGAATCGGCCCCGGTGCCACGTGATTGTTGTTCGGCGATTCCGCATAATTGGCGGCTGGCGGCGCTTGCTGTGGCAGCGACGCTAAGTAGGACGGATTTCCAATCCGTCCGGCGTGACGGCTTGCAGGACGGATTGGAAATCCGTCGGCTGAATCCTCAAGCCACGCCCGGCTGACGTGCTGAATTCCGGCAAGCGGGCGCTTCCGCTGGGCACTTTGCGTCCGGTATCATGGATGCGCAATTGAACGCTGGGGCGCGCTCTTGATTCCCTGTCTGGGCCTGCGCTCACCTGGCGATTGTTCGAGTTGATTCCCTCATTCCATTTCTTCCGCTAAGTTCATGCCATGCTCACTCCTTGTCCCCATTGCGATCAGCAAGTAGTCCCGGATGGCGACGGCGCGTGCCCGTTGTGCGGCGGGGTCGTCCTCGAGCCGGGCGCCAATCCCGAGCCCGTCCAAGAGGAGCCCGGTCACGTGGACGAGTCTCTCCGAGACTCGCACTGGCGTCCCGGAGAGACGCGGCCACAGGGCGGCGTGACCGGCGATGCGGAATGCGGTCCAGGCGAAGACGCGGCGGCGGAGTCCTGCGCCGCGGAGCGCGGAGCCGGTGAGTGTGACGACGCCGAGCAGCCCTGCCCTTCGCCGGCCCCCGCCGCGGAAAGCGACGACGCGCCCGTCTGGGCGCAGCTCGGCGACGATCTGGTGGCGCCCCAGGGCCTGTTGCCGGATGACGAGGACGAAGAAGAGGACGACGTGGTTGAAGCAGACGCCGAGGAACCCTCCCCGCCGCCGAGACAGGACGAAGCGCGGCCGGCGGCGGCCGCATGCGTAGCGGCGGCTGACTCGGCCGCTGAATCGGCCACTGCGGCGGCCGTCAGCTCGCCCACGGGACCCTCGGCCATGCCTGGCATGCTCATCCCCGGCGTGTTGCTGGCCGCGGCGCTGGCGGTGCAGATCGCCATCGCCATTTGGATCAAACAGCAAGAGCACTTCTCCAACCTCGCCCCGGTATTCGGCTATGCGGCCATGCTGGTGCTGGGGATCGGCGCGCTCTTCGCTCTTGGGCGGGGGGCGACGGACAAGGTCGGCTTGCGGCCGTTTACCAGCTTTCAGTTCCTGATGGTCCTCTTCGCGGCGGTGCCGGCCAGCGTTCTCGCGGCCCAGATGGGCAATCTGATCTCGCACCTCTGCGATACCCAATCCTTCCCCGGGTGGTTGCGTCCGCCCGTCCCCGGCGAGTTTCCCCATCTCGCCCTGGCGATCGCCAGCCTCTGCATCGTGCCGGCGCTGGCGCAGGAATTGGTGTTCCGGGGCGTGATCGGCCGCAGCTTGACCGCGAAGTTCGGGGCCTTCATCGGCATGCTGCTCACCTGCCTGGCGTTCGCGGCGGCCTACGTGTTTCCCGAATGGATCGCGAAGGCCTTCGTCCTGGCCATCGTGTTTCAGATCGTTTTCATGGTCACGCGCTCGCTGCCGGCCGCCATCGTCACCAACGCCTTGTGCGCGACGGCCGCCGTGCTGGCGCAGCGTTATCCCGACGCCCTCAGCATTCCGGGCTACACGCACCCGCAGGTCAGTCCGTTCATTTCCGCGGAGCTCTTGCTGGGCAGCGGTGTTGTGCTGCTGGCGATTCTGACGGCGTTGTACTTGACGCGCACGCGATTCCTGACGGCCGAGGGGGCGTCCTGGACGCCGGGTTATTACGCCCTGGAGTGTCCGCCGCGCGAGGCGCCGACCCGGCTCCACAGCCCCGACGCGCACGGCGGGCTGGTGGTCGTCGTGGTGGCCATCTTCGCCGGTTTCATCGTCTTGCTGTTCTGGGAGGGCCAGCGCGGCGTCGCCGTCGTGGAAGAATACAACCGGAGTATCGTGCCGCTGCCGTCCTCATCTCCCCCACAGATGCCCCCGGGCGCCGTGGACGGAGTGCCCCTGCCGGGAGTGGCTGGCATGCCCGGTGGCATGGGTGGAATGCCAGGTGGCATGGGGAAGGGAATGCCCGGCGGCATGGGCAAGGGGTTGCCCGGCGGCGGCGTCAAAGGCAAACCCAAGGGGGGTAAGCAATTTGGCAAAGGCGCGGGGCAAGAGCCGCTGACCGAGGGAGCCAAGTCCAGCGACCGGCCACGCCGGCCCGAGACCGGCAACGCCGGCAACGAGAGTGTGGTGCCAAAGGCCACGTCGGAGGGTAAAATCCCAGCGGACGAGAAGCCGCCGCGACGGCCCGAGCCGGCACCGTCGCCGGAGTCGCTCGAAGCCGATGCACTACCCGCCGATTCATTGCCCCCCGCCCGCGATCCCGCCAGCTAACGCCTGCCGTTTCAGCACCGCCTTCCCGGCACCCTGGCTGCTGCCAGCAGGCGGGGTGCTTTCAGTGCGCGTCGATTCAAGAGAGGCCCTCATGTCGCCGGTGCGCGTCTCGGCCAGCCGCCCAGCGAAGAACGCGAGAGGCGAGATCACGCTGCACTTCGTGAACTACACCTCATCCGCCGGGCGAGCGAAGTTCGAGATGCCGGAGTTCCTGGTGTATGGCGTAGCGCGGGTGATGCTGGCGGCGGAGAAGCCCTATAGGTCTGTCACGCTTACGTGGCACGGCCATCTTGGCAGTGAGCGCACGGGCTGGAAGCGCTGGAAGCCCGTGCCACGTCCAGGCCAGGCACTGTTGTATTGCATCGCAGAAACGGGAGCATAAACTGTTGCTTATGCTTTGCTCGAAAAAGCAGCGTCCGACGTTACGGCCCCGGCTGATGGCCGCCGTCGTTTGGGCTGCCGCTTGGGCTGGCGCGCCGATCCGGGCCGAGCTGCGGGTCAGCCCCGAGAAAGTGCGGCTGGATCAGCCCGAGGCTTCGCAGCAGTTGCTCGTTACCGAGCAGCAGGGGGACGTGCGGCGGGACGTCACTCGGGACGTGCAATATCAGGTGCAGCCGCCGCTGGTGGTGCGCGTCGATGCCGACGGCTTGGTCCATCCCCTGGCGGAGGGGACCACGCGCCTCGTCATCCGCCGCGGCACGCAGCAGGTGGACGTGCCCCTCACGGTGCAGGGCCTGTTGAAGCCCGCTCCCCTGTCGTTTGCGCGGGAAATCACTCCCGTGCTCACGAAGGGGCGCTGCAACGCCGGCGGCTGCCATGGCAAGGCGGAAGGGCAGAACGGCTTCAAGCTGAGCCTGTTGGGCTTCGACGCGGCGGCTGATTACGAGGCGATCGTCGAGGAAGGCCGCGGCCGGCGGATCATGGTCGCCAGCCCTAACGGCAGTCTCTTGCTGCAAAAGGCCACGGCGACTCTGCCGCACGGCGGCGGACGACAGATCGAGCTGGACAGTCCCGCGTACAAGCGGCTGCGGCGGTGGATTGAATCGGGCGCGCCGCGGTCGGTGCCCGACGAGCGGCAGATCGTCTCAATTGAAGTCGAGCCGGCGAACCTG
>JBGQHD010000048.1:0-12102 GCA_041497795.1 Planctomycetia bacterium | reverse complement strand
GCCGAGGGGTGGGCTGCGCACCCGCTCGAAACCGCGGCACGGACGTTACACCATTTGAGGGACATCGCATGAGACTTTCCAAAACCTTCGTCACTCCGTTGTCATTGGGCCTGTTCATCGCCATGGCCGGTGCTGGATCGGTTCTGGCTCAGGGGCCGAAAGATGCCGACAAAGATGCCCAGTGGGCCCGCGTCACCGAGGACGACCGCGCCATCAAGATCGAGACCGACAAGCTCGAAGCCGTCATTCCCAAGAAGAACCCCAAGCATTGGATGACCGGCATCGAGAAGGGTTCGTTTCTCGATAAGACCACCGGCTTTCGCGAAGTCGGCGACGGGCTGATGGTCATCGACTGGCTGATGGAGGCCGGCAGCGACGCCGAGTGGAGCAAGAACGTATTTACCACCGATGGGAACGGTGTCAGTCGCTACTCGTGGTACGAAAACGAGACCGACCCAGCACGCAGAAACTACACGCTCATGTCGCACGGCAGCAGCCATCGCAAGCGGGTGGTCGAGGGGCCGCAGCTTTGTCACCGGATGAAGCCGGTGCAGCCGGAGGTGATCCGCGGCAAGGACTTCGTCGCCGTGAAGACGACCTACAAGTACGAGTTCGCCGCGCCGGGCCGGAAGCCCGGCTCGCAGTGGACGCAGCTCGTCGTGTTCCCCGCCGGCCAGCGGCACTTCCTGCTGATGGACAGGATCGACAGCGTGAACGATTCGCCGGAGATGTTCCTCCGCGGCGATATGCCCGGCTGCGTCCGCCACGAAAAGGGGGACACGTTCAGCGAGATGTACCTCAGCTACTTGAGCGGCCCCAAAGGGGTTCGCATCCCTTCAGCCGAGTTCTTCACCCCGTTCCCGCCCGACTTGAAGTTCGGCTACCGCCGCGACACGCATCGGACGCCGGAGCACTTCATTCGCGCGTACCATCTGCGGGACAAGCAGACGGGCAAAGACGGCCCCTGGCTGGCCGGCCTGACGCTGGAGCCGTCGGTCGTCTACGAGGCCTGGTGCAGTCAGCGGCCCGGCGGGATCATCGTCATGATCGAGGAGATCCACGGCAAGCCCGTGAAGGCCGGCCAGTCCTTTAGTGCGGCCCACATTGTGGGCTACTTCGACAATATCGAAGCCATGCACAAGGTGAACGACCGCTACAAGGGCCACACGGCACTGAGCGCCGACGAATCGGGCTGGCGGCTGGTGAAGTAGCGGCCGATCGGCTAGAAGTTCACCCACCACTGCGTGTAGAAGAAGTTCCTGTCCCCCTGGAACAGGCCGGGCGTGGGATTTGTACGAAACCAGTCGCCCGACCAAAAGTGCGTAGCCGAACTGGCAATTCGTGCGGGCCGTCAGCTTGCAGGTCAGCAGCAAGTCGAGTTCTTGCCCCAGCTCGGGGCTCCCTCCCGGCACCAGCGCCGGGTTGTTCGGCGACGGCCCCATCGCCACGTTGTACGGGATATCGTCGCGGTTTTGCAGTCGGAAGATGTGGTGCCAAATCTGGAAGGTGACGTCCGGGTGTGGCTGGAGGTTGAGCTGAAAGTTCAAGTCCTCGATATTCCGGCGGCCGTACAGGTCCATATAGCCCAGGTACTTGTGGGCCAAGGGGAATAACTGGTTGTAGCCGGCACCCCGGTTGTGGTCGCCCGAGGCCCAATCGTAATAGACCCAAAACGAGGGCTTGCAGGGTCCGTCGGCCCAGCGGCGGCCGAGGCCGACGGTGAAGAAGCCGCCGTCACGCCGGCCGCGCCATAATTGCCAAACTGGTACGCAGCTTCCGTGTCACACAGCCAGTCGCACCAATCGCCCTGGTAGCGTGAGCCGAAGGTGTTGAAGTCGAAGTCGGGCGCCCCCTGATACTCGGCATAGCGCAGGAAGTACAGATCCAGCGGGCCGTTCGAGCCCTGCTTGTTGGCGATCTGCTTGCAGGTGGCGTACACGCCCAGGAATTCCTGGCTGTTGTCGGGGCTGTCGAAGTTCCGCCCGAGCCGGGCCGAGTTCGGCCTTCTTTGGCTCCTCTTGGCCGAGGCTGACCGCGACGGTCAGCGACCACAGCCATGCGCTCCCGACCACGAGCGGCGCTCGAGTACCGCCTCGGATACGCTTCAGGTTGAGCTTCGTCCGCATGGTTGACGATCCTGCCAGCTCTAACGATGAAGCCTATCGCGCCGAACCATGGCGCGCGCCTGGCGCATTCGTTACATCGTGAGGGAGTGGGTTGTTTGGAAAAGTCTCTCAGCCGGCGGCCAGGAGCGGGCACTTAGTAACATCGGCGGCGCCATCGTTCCCCCTTCGAGATACATCGTCATGATCGAGGAGATTCGCCTACGCGCGGGAGCGTTTCCCAACATCCGTATTGCCTCACTCCGCCAAGGGCGCGTAGGATTTCGTGCCCCGGCATTTCTTTTCTGGGCGATGGACGCGGTAAGAAAGCAGGAACTTGTGGCTGGAATCGACAAGGGCCGTTGGCCGCGCGACACGGTCGTCGCTGCTTCGAGCGGGCTGGCGGCAACCGCCGTCTTGGCCGGCCTGATTGTGCTCGGATCGCGGCGGTTGTCGCACTTCGACGCGGCGCTGGTGGGCTACACGTTTGCCACGCTGTTTGCCGCGTTCGGCATTACGTACCGCTGCGCGATGTGGCTCCAGCGGCCGCCGACGGCCCTGTATTGGAAACGCGGCTGGCAGGTGTTCCTGCACCCGGAATCGTTGCTCCGCAATCTCGCCTTGTGGGTGCGGCGAGTGCTTTCCGTGTTTTTCGCCAACAGCTTCATCTGGAAACGTGGCTGGACGCGCGGCGCGGCCCACTGGCTGATCATGTGGGGATGTCTCATCGCCTCGGCGATCACGTTCCCGCTGGTGTTCGGCTGGATTCACTTCGAGTTCGCGGGCGACGGGTTCGACGACTACACGGCGAACGTGTTTGGCTTTCCATTGCTCTCGTTCGGCGTGGATTCACTGATCGGGTATCTGATTTTCCACGGGCTGGTTTGGGCCTCGTTCCTGGTGATCGCCGGCGTGATGCTGGCGATGCGGCGGCGGATGCGGGGCCGAGACGCGCTGAAGCTGCAGCGATTCGGCGAAGACTTCCTGCCGCTGATTCTGTTGTTCTCCGTGAGCATCACGGGGTTGATGCTCGTCGTCAGCTACGAGTGGCTGGATGGATACGCCTACGAGTTTCTCTCGATCACGCACGCCGTGACGGTGATCTTCACGCTGCTTTGGCTGCCGTTCGGCAAGTTCTCTCATCTGTTTCAGCGGCCGGCCCAGCTTGGCGTGTTGTTTTATAAAGACGCCGGCGCCCGCGGGGAGCAGGCGAAGTGTGCTCTCTGCGACGAACCCTTCGCGTCGCGCAGGCACGTGGAGGACTTGATCGAGGTCGAGCGGCAATTGGGCTACCGCTACGAAATGAAAGACGGCCCCGCGGACCACTACCAGCGAATCTGCCCACGTTGCCGGCGAGTGTCGTTGGCCTTGGCGCAGGGACAGCTTTGGAAGGCGCACCTGCGCAGCGGAACGTGACGGAGACGCCATGGCCCAGCAACCCACCAGCACCGTTGACATCATCCGCCAGTTCGGCCCGCATCTGGCCTTCGCCGAGGGCTCGCGGTTGGATCGAGGCATCGAGCCGGACCGGCTGGTGCGCACGCACTGCTGCTTTTGCGGACAGCAGTGCGGCATTCAGTTGAAAGTGAAGGACAACGAAGTCATCGGATTCGAGCCGTGGGAGGAATTCCCCTTTAATCGGGGAATGCTTTGTCCCAAGGGCGTCAAGCGTTACCTGCAAGGCTCGCATCCCGATCGGCTGCTCAGCGCGCAGCGGCGCAATCCGAATTCGCCCGGCGGGTTTCGCCCGGTGGATTATGACGAGGCGGTTCGCCAAACCGCCCAGGCCATCGGGCGCATCCAATCCGAGCACGGCAACGGTGCCTTCGCGGTCCTCAGCGGCGCGAGCCTGACCACGGAAAAGACCTACCTGATGGGCAAGTTCGCGCGCGTTTGCCTGAAGACGCCGTACATCGACTACAACGGCCGCTTGTGCATGGTCAGCGCCGCGGCGGGCAACAAGAAGGCCTTCGGCATCGACCGGGCGGCGAATCCCTGGTCGGACATCCTGGGCGCCGAGGTGGTCTGGATCAGCGGCGCGAACGTCGCGGAATGCGCCCCGATCACCACGGATTATGTTTGGCAGGCGCGGGAGAACGGCGCGAAGATCATCGTAGTCGATCCGCGGATCACGCCGATCGCGCGCACGTGCGACCTGTTCCTGCCGGTGAAGCCGGGCCGCGACGTCGCGTTGTTCAACGGCATCCTGCATGGGATGATCGAAAACGATTGGCTCGACCACGCCTTCATCCAGCGGCACACGGTCGGCTTCGAGGCGCTGGCCGAATCGGTGCGCCCCTGGATCCCCGCGCGCACGGCCGAAGTGACCGGCATCGCCGAGCGCGCAATTCGCCAGGCCGCCGAGTGGTGGGGGACCGCCGCCACCAGCTTCCTCATGCACGCCCGCGGCATCGAACATCACAGCCACGGCGTGCAGAACGTGCTCGGCGCGATCAACATCGTGCTGGCGTCGGGACGGATCGGACGCGAGAACTGCGGCTACGCCACGATCACCGGCCAAGGCAACGGCCAGGGCGGCCGCGAGCACGGGCAAAAGTGCGACCAGCTTCCCGGCGCTCGCGACCTGGCGAACCCCGAACATCGCGCTCACGTCGCCAAGGTGTGGGGCGTCTCGCCCGACGAGCTGCCTCCGCCGGGGGTGGATGCCTACGAAATCTTCCGCAAGATCGACCGCGGCGAGATTCGTGGGCTGCTGTCGATCGGCTTCAATCCGCTGGTCTCGCTGCCCGACAATACCTTTGTCGGCCGCATGCTCGACAAGCTGGACTTCTACGTGGCGATCGATTTCTTTCTGAACGAGACGGCCTGCCACGCCGACGTCGTGCTGCCGGGTTCGTTGCACGAGGAGGACGAAGGCGTGGTGACGCAAGTTGAAGGCCGCGTCATCAAGATCAACCCGGCGCTCGATCCACCCGGCGACGCCCGGCAAGACTGGCGCATCATTCAAGACCTGGCGGCCGCGCTCGGCCGTCCGCACGGGTTCACCTTCCGGCACCCGCGCGAAATCTTCGACGAGCTGCGGCGGGCGAGCCAAGGGGGCGTGGCGGATTATTCGGGCATGACCTGGGAGAAGATCGAGCGGCAGTACGGCGTCTTTTGGCCGTGCCCGTCGGACGACCATCCCGGCACGCCGCGGTTGTTCGAGCCAGGCTCGCACAACCCGATCGCCAAGGGCGCGGGACCGTTCTATTTCCCCGACGGCAAGGCGCGGTTCAACGTCGCCCAGTACGCGCCGCCTGCCGAAGACGTCGACGCCGAATATCCGGTGATCCTGACCACCGGCCGCGTGGTCAGCCAGTTTCTCTCCGGCACGCAGACGCGGCGCATCGGACCGCTCGTCGAGCAATACCCCGAACCGCGCGTCGAGCTGCACCCGCTGCTGGCCGGGAAGCTGGGCATCGACGACGGTGACTGGACGACGGTGGCGTCGCGGCGTGGCGAAATCACGTTGCGTGCGCAGGTCGTGAAGACGATCCGGCCGGACACGGTTTTCGTTCCCTATCATTGGCCCGGCGCGCGGAGCGCCAACCGGCTGACGATCGCCGCCCAGGACCCGATTTCGAAGATCCCCGAATACAAGGTCTGCGCGGTGCGGTTGTCGAAGGCGGCAGCCGCGCCGGAGTACGCTGGGCTGCTGGAGTAAGAGGTGACAGGGTGAAGGGGCTTTGCCCAAAAACTCGAAATCCGAAACCCGAAATCCGAAACGTAACCAGAGGGGTCGCACGATGCCCGTTCCCCGAGACCAGTTCTTCTTCGTCGACCCGAATCGCTGCATCGGTTGCGAGTCGTGCGTGCAGGCCTGTTCGGAATGTGACACGCACAAGGGGCACTCGATGATTCATCTGGAGTACGTGGATCGCCGCGAGTCGCCGCAGACGCTGCCGGTGGTTTGCATGCACTGCGATTCGCCGACGTGCGCCGAAGTCTGTCCGGCGGACGCCATCAAACGGACCGCAGACGGCGTGGTGCAAACGGCCCGCAAGCCGCGGTGCATTGCCTGCAACAACTGCGTGTTGGCGTGCCCGTTCGGCGTGCCGAAGATGAACACGCGGTACGAACTGATGATGAAATGCGATATGTGCTACGACCGCACCTCGGAAGGCAAGCGGCCGATGTGCGCCACCGTTTGCCCCAGCCAAGCGTTGTTCTTTGGGACGCGCGAAGCGATCGAACGGTTGCGGCCTCGTTCCCGGCCGATCAACGAGTTCCGCTTCGGCTCGCAGACGATTCACACGAAGGTCCACATGATGGTCCCGCGCGAGACGGCGGTCATGCATATCGACGTAACAGACGCCATGTTCGACGGAGCCGACCGCCGTGACGCGGACGACGCCATGCTGGCCGCGATGGTCGATGAATCGCCCGCCGCAGTGCCTGTCACGCCGAGAACTTAGGACCCACTGCGATGGCCATGGAACCCCCCCCGCTGACGACTTTCCCCGACGGCCGTCCAGAGCAGGACCAGCCGAAGTGGCGGCGCGATTTCCCCATCGACGTCGAAGCCGACGAATACGGCGCGCGCCGCGACTTCACCAAATTCATGGTGTTGACGAGCCTGGCGTTCGTCTGCGGGCAATTCTGGATCGCGCTGCTGAGTGTCTTTCGTCGTCGCAATTCGGCGGAGCAGCGGATCGCCGCGGTTGACGAGGTTGACGTCGGACAGGTCATCCCCTTTCATTACCCGACCGACCGCGATCCGTGTCTGCTGATCCGCCAGTCGCAGGACGTGTTCCTGGCCTATTCGGGCCAATGCACGCATTTAATGTGTCCGGTTCGCCCGGAATTGGAGCGCGGCCGGTTGCACTGTCCTTGCCACGAAGGCTATTTCGACGCGGCGACGGGCAGGCCGACGGCCGGCCCGCCGCGGCGCCCCTTGCCGCGGATTCACTTGCGGATCGACGGCGGCGTGATCTATGCCATGGACGTTGAGGAGCGAGCGCAATGACCGATCCGGCGCGAGCACGCCACCAACGATTGGCGATCGTTTACGGCATCCTGTGCATCGTCCTGATGCTGGTCGTGATGCAACTCTGGTTGCTCACGGCGACAATGAACGCATTCCTCGGCGGCAACCACCGGATCGTATGGCCCGCTGCCTTGGCCAGCCTCGCTTGCCTGGGATTAAACGTCGGGCTGCTGCGATATCTCGTTTTGCTCGACCGTTAACAGGGAGGCGGATGTCTCGTGATCGAATCTGCCAACGATGACCGGCCGCCGCGCCTCTCCGTGCTCCCGCAGAGCATCGCCACGCTCAACCCGGCTTATTTCGCCCTGGTGATGGCCACCGGCATTGTGTCGATCGCGAGCCATCTGCTGGGAATGCCCTGGGTCGCGCTGGCGTTGTTCTGGTTGAACATCGCGGCCTTCGTGATTCTCGTTGCGCTGACCGTGGCGCGGCTGGCAATGTTTCCTCGTCCGTTCTGGGCGGACTTGATCGATCACAAGCGGGGCGTCGGCTTCTTCACGTCGGTGGCGGCGAGTTGCGTCTTGGGAAGCCAGTGCCTGCTCATCGGCGAGCGGCGAGCGGCGGCCGTCGCCCTATGGTGCCTGGGGATTGTCCTCTGGTTCGTGCTGACCTACGCCATCTTCACCAGCTTCGCGGTGAAAGAAACCAAACCGTCGCTGCCCGACGGCATTCACGGCGGCTGGTTGGTTTCGGTCGTTGCCACGCAAGCCGTGTCGCTGCTCGGCGGCATGCTGGCCGCTGGGTTCGACCCGTATTGCGAGCAGGTCCTGTTCTTTGCCCTGGCGATGTGGCTGGGCGGCGGCATGCTCTACATCTGGATCATCTCGCTGATCTTCTATCGTTACTCGTTCTTCCCCATGAGCCCGGCCGATCTCGCGCCGCCCTACTGGATCAACATGGGGGCGATGGCCATCTCGACGCTGGCGGGCAGCACGCTGATCTCGGCCGCCGACGGCTCGGCGCTCCTGAGCCAGTTGCTGCCGTTCCTGCGAGGCTTCACGCTGTTCTTTTGGGCCACGGCGACGTGGTGGATTCCGATGCTGGTGATCCTTGGCGTGTGGCGGCACGTCTATAAACGGTTTCGGCTCGCCTACGACCCGCAATACTGGGGCGCCGTGTTTCCGCTGGGAATGTACACGGTCTGCACGTTTCGCCTGGCCCACGCGATGGACTTGCCATTCCTCCTCTTCATCCCTCAGGTCTTCGTTTGCATTGCGCTCGCCGCGTGGTTTGTGACCTTCGCCGGCATGCTGTACTCGTTGGCGATAACACCGTGGATCAAATGGCAGGAACAATCCCGGCCGCGGGCCATCTAAGGAGCAGGCGACCTGCTTCACCGCGGCGCGGTCTCGAGGATGCCGCAGAGGAACAGCTCGCCCAGGGTCTCCCAATCCAGCTCGTGGTCGAAACGGCAGGTGACCGACCAGCCGTCGGGCGTCTGATCGCTGCGCGCCGTGATGGCGCCGGACACATCGAGTTGCAGGCCCGACGACTCGTCGCGCAGCCGCAGGCGGATGCGCTCGCGCAGCTCCAAGGGGACCGCCACGAGCAGGCGCAGCTCCTCGCGCGTGCAGTCGAGCAACTGGGCGCTCAGGGGAGAGGGCTCCCGGTCCGCATCGCGATCGACCAGGAGCGAGAAACCCTGGCGCTGCTGAACTTTCATCATGGATGCTTTCGTCTTGGAAGTTGGCTGACGTGAGCGGCGCCGCGGCGAGCGGTTCGCCGGCGCCTGCGGGCCGGACGTCGATCCCCCGGGCCATCGCGATACCCCGCGAAGCTATGACAACCATACGTCACGGACGCCAAAGTCTGCCGCAGTCTTTGCTCGGCGAGAAGATTTTGGAACGCTCATCGCCGCCAGCGAGCGCTGATCGAGATGACCCTCGGCGGCAACAACTTGGCTCAACAAGTCATCCACATGAGCGACGATTATTAGCGTTCCGCCTTTCGTTGCGGCTCTGCCGTGCCGGGAAGGACCCTTTGGCCCAATCCTACGATCGTTCTTCGTCCTACGACCCTCACCGACCGACTCGGGCGACGCGATTGCCGGCCCGTGGGATTACCGATCTGCTTGACTAACTACGGGTGCCGCGCTACCCGACCCTGAGCCGGGCCTCGACGCGGCGGATGGCCTCGTCGGCTGGCCACTGGCGGTCGCTGACGCGGAGCGCTTCGCCGCGGACCACCCAGCCGTCCACCCTTTTCTGGGCCGAAATCACCGTGCTGTGGCTGCGGCGGCCGAAGTACCGGCCGATCTCCGACAGGGCCGCGCGGGTGTACTTGCGGGCCAGCCACATGGCCAGCATCCGCGGCTGGTTCACGCCCCGCGAGCCGTCGGCCGTTTGCAACGTCTTGGATTCGAGTCCGAAGACGCTGCACACCGCCTGCTCGATCTCGGCCAGCCCCACGGCCGGCGAGCTGACGCGGATCATGTCGGCCAGCGTCTCGCGGGCCAGCGTCAGCGACGGCGGGCAATCGCGCACCTGGCACGTCACCTTCAGCAGCTTGAGCGCGCCGGAAAGCTCCCGGGCGTGCGCCGTGAGGTTGGCGGCGATGAACTCGGCCACGCCGCCGGGCAGCGAAAGCTCCAGCTCCTTCGCCATAGAGCGAACGATGCCCAAGCGCGTTTCCATCTCCGGGGGCTGCATGACGCAGGTCAGGCCGCTTTGCAGGCGGGTGATCAGCTCTTCGCTCAAGCCCGGCAGTTCTTGCGGCGGGCGGTCGGCGGCCAGCACGAGCTGCCGCCCCTCGCGGAGGGCCGTGTCGATGGTGTGCAGCAGCTCGTTGATCGTGGCCTTCTTGCCGCAGAAGAACTGCACGTCGTCCAGCAGCAGCCACTGGACGCCGCGGTACTTGCGGCGGAAGCTCGGCAACCCGCTGCCGCGGAGGGCTTCGACGAAGGCGTTCGTGAACTGCTCCGCCGACAGGTACACCGCCTGCCCCCGGCCGCGGCGGACCTCCGTGTAGATGCCTTCCAGCAGGTGCGTCTTGCCGATGGCCGTGGGCCCGTGAATGAGCAGCGGGCTGATCTTGCCCGGCTGGTCGAGGATCATCCGCGCCGAGTGCAGCGCCAGGCGGTTGCACTCGCCGGACACCAGCGAATCGAGCGTGGCGAAGCGGCGCTGCGGTCCTTGAGGCGGGGCCGACTCGCGATCGCTCGCCCGTGAGGCAGGCTTTCCGGCTTGCCCGGCAGGCAAGCAGGCCTGCCCCACGGGGTCGCCCGGCTCGTGGGACGCGCGAGCCGGGTGCGCCACTTGCCCGGCTGCACGATCGCCACGTCCGCCGTTGAGCGTCGCCAGGTGCTGCGCGTCGTCCGCGTCGTCATCCTCGACCTGTTGCCCGACCTGTTGCTCGATTTCATCCTCGGCGGCGATTTCACCGTCGGCGGCGATGCGGAACTCCAGCCGCGCGACGCAGCCGATGGTTTCTCGATAGCTGCTGGTCAGCGCCTCGCGGAAGTTCCGCCGCAGCCAGTCCTGATAGAAGCGGTTGGGGACCACGACGACGAGCGTGTCCCCCTGGGGGACCAGCCGCGTTTGAGAGCCGAACCACAGGTCGTAGCGGGTTTCGCCGATGCGTCCAGCCAATCGGGCACGCACTGCCGCCACGACATCCTTATCTGGCATGGTCACATCCTGTGTTCTGTGCGCGCGCACTTCCGACGCTCGCGCGCCACCCCGCAAGGCGACGCGACCCAAGCCGTTGGGATCAAGCGAAAGAAGTACGACCTGCTGAGCGGCGGGAAAAGTCGCCAGTCACGCGTTGCCTGGCAAGCCGCGACGGCGCAGTCAATTCGCCGGTCACGCCTTGCGACACGCCGCCAGGACTAGCAAACCCCTGGCCCCCGCCGCCGTTGGTTAAGTAGAAGTCACCCAAGGGGGGTGATTGTATCGCCGGGCGGGGTGCTGTCAAAGCAGTCGAAGAAAGTTCGCGGCCCCTGCGCCGCGGGCGCTGCGGATTGGCTGTCGTTGCGGCGTTTTTCGGCGGTCGCGGCCGGTGCAGGTCGTGTGACGGAAAGTTGAAAACTTGTCGCCAGCTCCAATCGCGTCGTCGCGGCCGCCATGACGCGGCGATGTAACTCTCAACCAGTCCAGCCGCTTAGGGAAAGCCACCACGAGCCGCGTCCGCTGCGGCGATGCTCTGAGCGCCGACGGGAAAAATGGATCGCGCCAAATTCGAGCAGTCCTGAAACGCACTCACGTCCGGCGCCCCGGCGGCGAAGTGATAGACCGATTCGTCCGCGCGACGTGCCACCGCCAGAATCGTGGACGAGACGGTCCCGCGGCCATCGCCACGCACGACGATACCGGGAGAATCGCCCACCGGGCCCCGCGAGCAAACGTGCCGCGCAGCTTCCACGAACTCGCGCGGGCCCGCCCAAGCCTGCTCCGCGAATAACCGGCGCGCGAGGGCCTGCCGCGGGTCGCTGGCGTCGTTCACGTCGCCGGCGGTGAGGATGTGCAGCCCAGGCGACAACTCAACGGCCTCGAGCCGCGCCCCGGCGTGGATCACGGCGCCGTAGTCGGCATCGAGGCAGACGAAGTTCGCGCCGTCGTAGGCGCCGGTCGCCAGTTGCTCGTACGCGAACCGGGCCGCGTCCGCCGCGCGGCGAAAGTTGAGCAGCTCGCGACACAAGAGACCGCGCGAGCGGGGCGCAACGGCTGTTGGACCTGCCGGTGCGAGCACCCCGGCTGCTGGCAGTAGCCGGGGTGCTGCGCCAGGGTGCGGCTTGGGGCGATTCGTCACGGCGGCGACAACGCCGTGCTCATTCACCCCCAGCCAGGTGCCGCCCGCCCGCGCATCGACGCCGCACAGCACGCGCGGCGGACCGGCCTGAATCGCCGGCCCCAGCGACGGCCGGTCGTAGAACTCCTCGCGATTGGCCGCAATTAGCAGCGGAGCCGCGTCGCAGACCTGAAAGTGGATCGCCAGGAGACACATGAGGATGACAAGGTGACAAGGTGAATAGGAATCGAACGTCCAACATCGAACGTCCAACGTCCAACGTCGAAG
>JBGQHD010000047.1:0-12152 GCA_041497795.1 Planctomycetia bacterium | reverse complement strand
CCGCGTTCATCTCCGCGCCTTGCCGCCGCATCGCAACCCGGACGCGTCCGAATTCAGCCGCACAGTCGCGATCGAAGTCCAAGATGGAGACTTCGTGAAACAGCAGCGCGTCGATGGCTTCCAGCGGACCGCTCGGGTCCGGCCGGTTGTGTGCCCAGACATACAATTCGGCCAGTGCGACTGACGGCGCGTACGATCTGCCACCGTGTTGGATGAAGCGATGAGAGAGGCCCGACGGCCGTCGAAGATGCGCCGACAAGATGTTCGTGTCGAGCAGGAAGCTCATTCCAAGCTCTCAGGGCGCGAGGACTGTTTTCGCTCTCGGTAGATGCCTTCGAGAATTCGGTCGTCCTCCTCCGTCCAGGCGTTGGCCATCATGCCGGCCGCCGTGCCGTTGCCGTCCGGGCGCCAGCCCGGGGGAGGGCCGGGCAGCTTTTTTCTGGGCGCGACGAGAGTCACATGGACTTCCACCGCCTGGCCCTCGACGACGCCAAGGTCTTCGTCAAGCTCGATGGTTCGGCCGTGGACGGTGCCGTGTACGGTTTTGACCATGGTTGGCTGCCCAGGGGTCAATAACAATCGCTTGCGGGTTGCACCGCGATCTGAAGCGTATTCTCACATTCATCATGCCACAAGCCGGACCGCGCCACCACGGACAACGGTCAGTCCCGGCTGATGTGCAGAAGCCGGCGCTTCGCGATCGGCCCTAGCACCGCGCCAATGCTTCGCGCGCCGCGGCGATCGTAGCGTCGATGTCAGTCTCGCTATGCGCGGCCGAGACGAACAGCGCCTCGTACTGGCTGCATGGCATGTAGACGCCGCGCTCGATTAGTTCCCCGAAGTACTTGGCGAAACGCTTGGTATCGCTGCGGCTGGCCGACTCCCAGTCGCTGACCGCCAGAAGCCCGGCTTCTTGGAGAAGCCGGGCTTCTTCCGCGGGACGGAAGAACAGCGTCAGCATGCTGCCGACGCGGGCCAGCGTGTGCGGCACGCCGGCGGACTTCGCCGCATCGCATAGCCCATCCGCTAGCCGGGCCGAGAGCCGCTCCAGTTTCTCGTACGGCGGATTCTCCTTCAGCTCGCGGAGCGTGGCGATGCCGGCCGCCGTGGCCAGCGGGTTGCCGCTGAGCGTGCCGGCTTGAAAGACTTTGCCGGCCGGCAGGATGTGATCCATGATCTCGGCCCGGCCGCCGTAGGCCCCGACGGGCATGCCGCCGCCGACAATCTTCCCCAGCGTGGTGAGATCCGGCTTGATGTCGTAGATCGACTGGGCACCACCGTAGGCGACGCGGAAGCCGGTCATCACTTCGTCGCAGATGAGGAGAGCACCGTGCCGCCGAGTCTCTTCGTGGAGCGCTCGCAGGAACTGCGGCTGCGGCTCGACCACGCCCATGTTGCCCACCACCGGCTCGAAGATCACGCCGGCGATCTTGCCGCCATGCTGATGGAAGGCCGCCCGCACGCCCTCGGCATCGTTGTAGCGCAGCACGAGAGTGTCTTTGGTCGTGCCGGCGGTGACGCCCGGCGAATTGGGCACGCCCAGCGTGGCGGCTGAGCTGCCGGCGGCGACCAGCAGGCTATCGACGTGCCCATGGTAGTTGCCGGCGAACTTGCCGATCACGTCCCGCCCGGTGAAGCCGCGGGCCAGGCGAATGGCGCTCATCGTGGCCTCGGTGCCGGAGCTGACCAGCCGCACCTTCTCGACCGACGGCACGGCCTCAATGATCAGCTCGGCCAACTCGCTCTCGGCCTCGGTCGGCGCGCCAAAGCTGCTGCCGCGGGCTGCCGCCTCACGCAGCGCCTCGACCACCCGCGGGTGGCAATGCCCGAGGATCAGCGGCCCCCACGAGCCGACGTAGTCGATGTAGCGATTGCCATCGACGTCGAAGAGGTAGGCCCCCTGGCCGCGCTCAAAGAAGATCGGCTCGCCCCCCACGCCGCCAAACGCCCGCGCGGGGCTATTCACGCCGCCGGGGATGAGGCGCTTGGCGCGGGCGAAGGCTTGAGAGCTTTTCGTGCGGGTCATTCAAATGCGGAATTCGGAATTCGGAATGTGGAATTGGAACAACCAATGGGCACCAGCGTGTCGATCGTGCCGTGAACGATCAGGATCGACGCGGACTTCATCCAGATTGCGGATTCCAAATCTCAGGTGCCAGATGGTGAATGTCAATTCAAAATCGCCGGACGAAGTCGGCCAGCTACGCCCAAGTCGGCCGACCGGGCGACAATTCACCCCTGCCCCTTCTTGGGAATCAGGAACAGCAGGAATTGCAGGAGCAAGAAAACGGCCAATCCAACGCCCAGCACGATCAAAAATGCCTCGCCGAAGCCGTACCGCTTGGGGGCGATCGCGCTGAGCGCCAGGGCCAGCACGGGGAGCAGCAGCAGCAGGCCGCAGCCGAGGCTGGCCATCACGCCCTTGAAAGTGCCCTCTTCGGTGTGTTCGTCGAACTCCAGCGAGATGACCCGGCCGCGGCGCAGGCTGCGCTCGACCGCTTCGGTGAGCTGGGCGGCGCGGACGGCGTCGGCCCAGTCGTCCGGCGGCGTGGGGTTGGATGTGGCCTGCGAGATCGCCTGAACGAGGGCGTCGATCGCCACGCCCGGCGCGGCGGAGCCATCGAAGCGTTGGGGCGGGGCTGCGGCGTCCGACCCCTCGACGTGCCACACGTCGTCCCCCTCGGGCATGCGGAGCGTGACCTTGCCCTGCGAGCCGACCAGCGTCAACCTGGCCCCGGGCTGGTCATCGACCGGCGCGACGCTCCAGCGGGCCAGCACGCCCGAGGGGCCGGTGAGCTGCACGCCCAGGTTGGCGAAGCCGGCCTCGCCGGGGGACGAAGCCATTGCGCCGACCTTGGTCACGTCCCCCAGGAACTGCCGCACCAGGGCCACGTCTTCCAGGAAGTGCCACAGCACCGTAGCCCGCGTGCGCGAGGGGACAAAGCGCTCGCAGACGACCTGCTCCAGCGGGCCGAGCTTGCCGCTGGCGAGCGCGCCATGGACCTCGGCCACGGCCGGATGAAAGCGCGAAGCGATGTAAGGCAAGACAATGCCGCCGGAGTCGCGGCGGATCATGTCCAGCTCCAGGTATAGCAGCGTGGAGGAGTGCACCGGATGGCAGACGAGCAGCGGCACGCGCTCCGCCGCCAGCTTGCGAAGCTGCTCGGCCCGCTCGTCGTGATCGCCGGCGGCGACGATCACGCCCTGGGCGATCGCGCCGCCCAGCAGGGCCTCCCAGTGCGGCGCGAGCGTCGCGCCGGGGGCGAGCGCCAGAATCTCCGCCTCGCGCCCGGCCAAGTCGTGCGCCCACACCAGGCGATGCCCCTGGCGCACCGCGGCCTGCGCGAGTGCAAAGGCGTTGGCATCGATTCCCAGCAGGGCGAAATCCATCGACAGGAGTCAGGAGTCAGGGGACAGGAGTCAGGGGACAGGGTTCTATCGCCGTCAGGCGACGGTTTGTCGCGGCTGCTCTTCGTCGTTAGGATCGTGCCATATTCTACGGAAAGATCGCGTGACAAGACTATTGGGCATTTTGCCGCACGGGGCTCAACCAAGCATCAGCGGCCGCCCACCAAAAACTGACAACGGACAACTGACAACGGACCAACCGCATGGACTATCGCAAACTCGGACGCTCCGGCGTCAGCGTCTCGCGGCTTTGCCTCGGGACGATGATGTTTGGCGGGCCGGCTGACGAGGCCGAGTCGATCCGCACCATGCATCGGGCGATCGACCTGGGCATCAACTTCTTCGACACCGCCAATATGTATGTCGCGGGCGAGTCGGAGAAGGTGGTCGGCCGGGCCATCGCCGACCGCCGTAGCCAGATCGTGCTGGCCACCAAGGGGCGCCAGCCGATGGGGCAAGGCGTGAACGACTGCGGGGCCAGCCGCGTGCACCTGCTGCGAGAGTTGGACGCCAGCTTGCGGCGGCTGGGGACCGATTACGTGGACGTGTACTACGTCCACACGCCGGACTACGAGACGCCGATCGAGGAGACCCTGCGGGCGTTGGACGACATGGTGCGCTCCGGCCGCGTGCACTATATCGGTTGCTCGAACTTTCGCGCCTGGCGGCTGTGCGAGGCGCTGTGGGTCAGCGACCGGCACAACCTGCACCGCTTCGTCTGCGTGCAGCCGCTGTACAACATCGTCAACCGCGACATCGAAGTCGAGCTGCTGCCGCTGTGCCGCGAGCACGGCGTAGGCGTGGTGAGCTACAGCCCACTGGCCCGCGGCATCTTGAGCGGCAAATACCGCCCCGGCGAGCCGCCCCCCGAGGGCAGCCGAGCCAGCCGGAACGACAAGCGGATGAAGGAAGCCGAGTGGCGGAACGAAAGCCTGGCGATCGCCGAGCGGATCGCCGGCCATTGCCGGGAGAAGGGAGTCGCGCCGTCGCAATTCGCTCTGGCCTGGTGCCTGGCGAACCCGAACCTCACCTCCGTGATCGTCGGCCCGCGGACGCTGGAGCAGTTCGAGGACAACGCAAAGTGCCTAGCAGTGACGATCACGCCGGAAGACGAGGCGTTCATCGATTCCCTGGTGCCGCCAGGCGAGCACAGCGGCAAGGGGTTTCAAGACACGGCGTATCCGGTGACGGGGCGCGCAAGATGAACACCGGGCGGGTGGCACGCTCAGAGCACGGATGCGATGGGCGTTGGAATAACGTTGGATTAGCTCGCCTCCGATGGCCACGTGGGCACCGGATGTCACCAAGCCCATTAGCTGCCGCGGATGACTGGCTCGGGCTCATCCCCGTGTGCTTGGCGGCAATCCTACGAGGCCGACGAGTCGATCGTACACAAACTCACCGTCCTCGCCGCAACCCACGAGGTTGTTGACCAGCACACGTGCTTCCCCATCACGGACCTCCAGCACTCGCCAGAATTGTAGCACCGAGATCACACGATCACTTGGGCCAACCTCCTCCGTTTGGAGAGCCACAATCATGTCGTCTTTCCGAAGATCGTGCCACGAGATCTCGTGGGGAAGACGCTTATGTGTCCCACTGCTGTCGTGAACGGTCGGAGCGCGGAACAGGCGCAGGTCCGGCGCATTGGCATCGCCTACCCAGCATTCAGTGAGCACATGCTCAGTGTGAACCGCGAGACTGGAGCCACTATGAGCCATGAAACCCTCCTTGCTCTTGGGGTCTTAATGCCGCTGACTTCCGGCAGCCGTGGGCGGCGCTTTGTCTAGTCAACGTACAGCACGCCGCTGAGATTCAGCACGGCCAGCGCGAATTCCTCCAGCGGCTGATCGCGTAGGAAATCCGCCGCCAATCGCCGCTGCGCCGGCGTGGGAGAGCGGCCGGTTGCCAGAAAGAACGCCCGCTCGGCGATGCGACCGGCCTCGACGCCGCACTCGCGCCGCAGCCGCTGGGCCAATAGGGCGGCCAATTGGTTCGTGGTACGGCCGTTGAGCATCTCGAGAGCTTGCGGGGCGTGCGTGCTCGATTCGCGCCGGGCACAGCTTGTCTGCCGGTCCGGCTGGTCGAAGACATCGAGCAGCGGCAGCCGCAGGTTGCGCTTGGAGAGCAGATAGAGCGAGCGGCGGAAATGCTGCTCGTGGTTTTCGGTCACGGCCCATTGCGAGGGGGCGTAGAGCAGGTTCACCAGCTCGGCATCGACCGGCACGATGACACTTGGCCCGCCCGCCTGGTCGTTCAGCGCACCAGCCGCGGAGAGCATCGCGTCGCGCAGCTCCTCGGCGTGCAAGCGCCGGCGCGGGAAGCGCCACAGCAGGCGATTCTCGGGGTCGCGCTCTTGGGCGATTCCGAGATTCTTCGCTGCGCTCAGAATGACAGGCGGGCTCAGAGTGACCTGCGGCAAGCTCGAGGCCTGGCGATAGGTGCTGCTGAGCACGATCAGCCGGTGCAGCGGCTTGAGACGCCAGCCGCCGGCGACGAACTCGTTGGCCAGGTAATCGAGCAACTCGGGGTGGCTCGGCCGGTCGCCGTTCAAGCCGAAGTCGTTGGGCGTGGAGACGATGCCCTGGCCGAAGTGCCACTGCCAGACGCGATTCACCATCACGCGGGCCGTGAGCGGGTGGTCCGGCCGGGTGAGCCAGCGGGCCAACTCGGTGCGCGGCCGCGCCGTATCGGCCGGCAGCTCCGGCGTGCCCGGCGGCAGCAGAACCTCCGGCGCCCGCATGCCGACCGCCTGGAGCGGCTTGGCCGGGTCGCCGCGGTCGAGCAAATGAATCGGCGTTCTCCGCGCGGCGTCGTTGCGGACCGTGTTGATGCTCGGCAGCGGCGGCGGCAGACGGACCTCGACCATCTTGATCTGGGCTTCGAGTTGGTCCTTCTCGTCGCCGATGGCCGTTTCGAGCCGGCCCTTCAGCTCTGCGATCTCCTTGTCGATCTCGTCGTATTGGGCCTTCCACCGGGCCAGTTCCTGGGCGCCGGCCAAGGGAACGTCGTCGTCGATGGCCGCCGCCAGGAATGCCTGCAGACGATAAAAGTCGGTCTGCCGGATGGGATCGAACTTGTGATCGTGGCAGCGGGCGCAGCCGATCGTCAGGCCGAAGAAGACGGCACCAATGGCGTTTGTCTGGTCGGTGAGCACCTCGTTACGGCTGAAGGCCACGTCCTGGTTGCCGGCGTTGCGCCGCACGGGACCGAGGCGATGAAAGCCAGCGGCGATGAGGCGCTCGTATGCACCGACCATGTCACCCTGAGCGGAGCGAAGGGTCTCTGAACGCGGCGGCGCCTCAACGCCCCGCGACGGAGATTCTTCGCTGCGCTCAGAATGACTCGTGCGCTCAGAATGACTTACGATCTCGTCGCCCGCGACCTGCTCAACGACGAAGCGGTCATACGGCTTGTCCGCATTGAGCGCCGCCACGACGTAGTCGCGGTATCGCCAGGCGCCGACGCGATGCCGGTCGTACTCGAAGCCCTCCGTCTCGGCGTAGCGGACCACGTCGAGCCAATGCTGGCCCCAATGCTCGCCGTAGCGCGGGCTGGCCAGCAGGCGTTCCACAAGCTGCTCGTAAGCATCCGGTCGGCGGTCGCGGACGAAGGCCTCGATCTCTTCCGGCGTCGGCGGCAGCCCGGTGAGATCGAAGCACAATCGACGGATCAGTGTGCGCCGGTCGGCCTCCGGCGCGGGCCGCAGGCCGTTTTCCTTGAGCTTCGCCAGGATGAACGCATCGACGGGCGTGCGCAGCCACGACCGATCCGCCGGATCGGTAAAGCGCGGCGCCTGCTGTGTCGCACGGGGCCGGAACGACCAGTGCTTCTGGTCCGTCCTCGCACCGAGCGACTGGGCCGCCAGGGGAGGGCGCCACAGCGCGCACGCGCAAGCCGCCCCCGCAGCGATCGTCACCCACAAGGCCCTGCGTGTTTTCATTGACACCTCAACCAACCGCCCGCGTAAGGCGGACACTCTTGTCCGCCAGGTTTGTCGGCCTTGCTTTGGTCGCCTTGCCGGGAGCTTGGACGGCTTCACTGCGGCCTGCGTTCCCGCGCCGCCTGGCGTCGATTCTACTCGCAGGCTCGTGCAGGAGAAGGCTTGGCACTTTTACAGGCGAAGCAAGCGGCCGACAGGCGGACAGGAGTGTCCGCCCTACGTAAGGCGGACACTCTTGTCCGCCGTTAATTCGCCCGCCCTGGCCCGAGTCTGCCGGATCCGAAGATTCTCTCGATTCTGACGATTTTCCGGCCGATATCCATAGCACGAAGTTGTCTCATCAGCATCCGCGAGGGGGGGCCGCAGCGCGCACGTTGCCTTGGCCCCAGTGCCTTTCGTCCGAGGTGACATCATGAAGCGCGTTTTGACGACGGTGGTGCTGTCGTGCCTGCTCGCGACCGCCGGCGGTTGTTGTTGCCCCGGCGCCTATCTGCACGCCGTCGGCAACCACGTCTTTGGCCCCTGGCATTGCGGCCACCGCTACCAGGGCGGCTGCGGCAATGGCTGCGGGGGCGGCCAAGGCGACGGACCGTGCGACGCGCCTTGTGGCGACGGCTGCGGCTGCGCCGGCGGGCAAGGTGTCGGCGGATGCGGGTATGGCCCCGGTCACGGGCACGGCGGCGACGTCCAGAGCTATGCGGCCGGCCGCGGCAACGCCTGCGGAGGCTGTGGCGAATGCCCCTGGTATAACACCGGCTGTAACTCTTGCTGCGGCTGCTGGGGCTGCGGCGACGTGTACTTGACCGATCTGTTCCACCCCATCTGCGATCCCTGCTGGGGCCGAGGCCACGGCCGCGGCCACGGGCACCGCGGGGGCGGTTACCAAGGCGGCGGTTGCCAAGGCGGCTGCGACTCGTGCGGGTCGCCGGGCTACGGCGACTACGGCTACGGCGGCGGCCCGTACGGCGGGGCTTGCAACGGCGGCGGACCCTATGCTTCGGCTCCGCAGCGAGGCGCCTGGATGGCCGATGGATCGAGCATCTCCGGCCCCATCGCACAGGGTTCGCCCACGTATCGGATGCAGCAGCCCTACCCGCCCAATCGCGCGATCGCGGCCCAAGCCACTCGCGCCCCGTGGGACGCGGCCACGCCGCCACGCAACCAATGGGTCCCCAATCGCGATTACGTGGTGTCGCAGCCCAGGGTGGTGGACGACCGCGTCGTGCAAAGCCGCCCGAAGGCGACCGCCCCGAAAACCGTGCAGGCCAGCCCGGACGCTGGCGCGGACAATCGGTAGTGGCACGCGTCCGTTCGTCAAAGCGGAGGCGTCAGCCCCTGACAGGCGGCGACCCTTAGACGGCGGCCCCGCGCCCCGCCGGATCGGCAGTGGAATCCGTCGGGAGCGGGAGGTTATCATGGGATCAGCGGCGCGCACGGCCACTGGTTCAAGCTCGCACCTCCCGAAGGGCCACCGTTATGATTCGTCTCGTTCCGCTTCTGGCTGTCGAACCTTCCGGTCTCGAATTTTTCCTGTTTTGCGTCGTCACGGCCGGCCTCATCGCCGGCAGCCTGCTCGTCGCGTGGCTGCGGCTCAGGGACTACGCTTTAGTCATCCTGGGCCTTCTGGTCGCGGCATCGGCCGTGGGCTATGGCCTTTTGGGCGACGGTGCGGCCGCCACGCACGCGGGCAACAACTTGAGTATCTCGCTCCACACTGCGGAACTTGCGGGAACCCTGATGAAGATCGCCGTCGTCCTGGTGCTGGCCGGCGTGGCGAGGAGCCTTCTCTTGGCCTGTTCCGGGCAGTCCGCCTCGGACACGCCTAAGCCGTAAGGAGCTCGCCATGATCCGCAGACTCTCTCAAGCTTGGTTGGTCGTGCTGGCCGCGGCGCTGGTGTACTTCATCATCTATCCGGGAGACCTGGCCGCGGTGCTGGGACCGCTCGCTCCACTCTCCAAGGCAGCTTCTGACGTCTTGTCGATCAGCCAGGCCGTTTCGCCCTGGCTGTACGCCCTGGCGGCCGTGGCGGTAATCTCCTGGACCGTGGTCCGAGTGTGGAGCCGCAAGCCGGCGTAGCTTGGCTCGCTGATTCTCACTCCCGAGGTAGCCGAAGTCGCCAGACTTCGGGGCTTCCGCGTAGCCGAAGTCGCCAAGCTTCGGGGCGTCTGAACTCTGGCGAGTTCAGCTATGTGTCGTTGCCGATCGGGCTCGCGCCGCGCGTTCTCGCCCTTGCCCTGAGACAGGCCCGTTTCTCGCCGCCTTGACCCCCGAGAAGCGTGCCGATAGGATGCCGACGCCGGCCAAGGAGCGGTTGGCGTTTTTTGTTGGCCTGGTTTGTGAAATGTTTCACAATCGCGGACGGCAACCTGGCGTGCGGGCGAGCAACTGAGATGGACTATGCGTTGCCGATCTTCTTGTTCGCGGCGGCCGCCCTGGCCGTGCCCGTGGGCATGATCGTGGCCGGGTGGCTGGTCGGCCCCAGCCGGCCGGGCCGGGTCAAGGCCATGCCCTACGAAAGCGGCATGGACCCCATCCACGACACGCGGCGGCGGTTCGACGTGCGGTTCAACCTGGTGGCCATCGCCTTTCTGGTGTTCGACGTGGAACTGCTGTTCCTCTATCCCTGGGCCGTGGCTCGCGGCAACCCAGCCGGCATCGTCCTGGCGGTCAGCCCGCCCGACGGGAGTCAGCCGCTAGTCGAGTGCAGCCACTTGGTCTTCGCCGAGGTGATGGTGTTCGTCGCGCTGTTGGCGCTCGGTTTTGCCTATGCCTGGCGGAAGGGGGTGTTTCGATGGCGGTGAACTCCGTGAGTCGCGAATTGCCCGACAACGTCTTCGTCAGCAAGCTCGACTCCCTGGCCAACTGGTGCCGCAAGAACAGCCTGTGGCCGATGCCGTTTGCCACGGCCTGCTGCGGCATCGAGCTGATGGCCACGGGGGCCAGCCGGCACGACATCGCCCGCTTCGGGGCCGAGGTGTTCCGCTTCAGCCCGCGGCAGTGCGACCTGATGATCGTGGCCGGCCGCGTGGTGATGAAGATGCTGCCGGTGCTGCAGCGCATCTGGCTGCAAATGCACGAGCCGAAGTGGTGCATCTCGATGGGTGCCTGCGCCTCGACCGGCGGCGTGTTCGACACCTACGCCGTGGTGCAGGGGATCGACCGCTTCATGCCGGTCGATATCTACATCCCCGGCTGCCCGCCACGGCCGGAGCAAGTGATCCAGTCGATCATCGACCTGCAAGACAAGATTCAACGCGAAGGCACCTTGAGCGGGCGGGAGTTCGAATTGGCCTCGCGGCAGCAGCTCAACCGGGCGCTGCTGGAGCTGCCGATTATTCAGTAGCAACGGTTGGCAATGCAAATCAGCGAGGCGAAACTCGCCGCCTTGAAGAGCGCCTTCGCTGGCCTGACGGTCAGCGAATTTCGGAGCGACGTGCGCATTGTCGTCCCGCGCGAGCTCCTGTTCAGCTTCATGCACAGCCTGAAGGACGAGCAGGGTTTTGATCTGCTCGTCGATATCACCTGCGTGGACTACTTGAACTATCGCGGCGCGCGCGACCGCTTCGGGCTGGTTTACCTGCTGGCCAATACGCAAACCAACGAACGCCTGACGGTCCGCGCCTTCGTGAACGAGCCCGACTTGCAGGTGCCGTCGCTGGTGCCGCTCTGGGAAGGGGCCAATTGGCTGGAGCGCGAGGTTTACGACATGTTCGGCATCACCTTCGCTGGCCACCCCGATCATCGGCGGATTCTGATGCCGGAGGAGTTCACCGCGTACCCGCTGCGCAAAGACTATCCGCTCCGCGGACGAGGCGAGCGCCATAACTTCCCAGTCATCACGCGATCCAAGAGTTAGAGCTTTCAAAGTGAAGGAATTGGAACCACAGAGACACAGAGGTCACAGAGACGGGACAATGGATGCTCATGCCTTCTCTGTGCCTCTGTGTCTCTGTGGTTAGACAACATCCGGTCTCTTTGGTCAGATAACTTCAGCATTGACACATGCCGCTGGAAGCTGTTCAAACTCGCAACCTGGCCCACGACGAGCCGCAGGAATACCTGTGGACGCTCAACTTCGGCCCCCAGCACCCGGCCACGCACACCACGCTGCGGATCGTGCTGAAGCTCGACGGCGAGCGCGTCGTGGACGCCATGCCCGATATCGGCTTTCTGCACTCCGGTTTCGAGAAGCTCGGCGAGCACCTGGATTACAACCAGTACGTCACCGTCACCGACCGGATGAACTACATCTCACCCATGGCCAACAACGTGGCCTGGCACCTGGCGGTGGAGAAGCTGCTGGGCATCGAGACGCCGCCCCGCTGCCAGTATATCCGCACGATTCTCTGCGAGCTGGCCCGCATCAGCGACCATCTGCTCTGTACGGGGGCAATGGGTCTGGACACGGGCGCGTTCACGTTTTTCCTCTACGCCTTCAACCAGCGCGAGAAGCTGTACGATATCTTCGAAGTCCTCTGCGGCGCGCGGTTCACTAACAGCTATACGCGCGTCGGCGGGGTGATGTACGACGCCACGCCGCTCTTCGTCCAGAAGGTCCGCGAGTTCGTCCGCACGTTGCCCAAGACGCTCGACGACATGGAGCGGCTGCTGAACCGCAACCGCATTTTCGTCGATCGCACCAAGGGCGTCGGCCTGCTCTCGAAGGAAGAGGCCATCAACCGCAGTTGCTCCGGCCCGGTCGCCCGGGCCAGCGGCGTGACCTGCGACCTGCGCAAGGATGAGCCCTACCTGGTCTATAAAGACCTCGATTTCAAGGTCTGCTGCGCGACGGCCGGCGAT